>JBCDBC010000202.1:0-7385 GCA_039184535.1 Bacteroidota bacterium
CACTATGAGCCAAAATACTTCTCACTCAATTTCTGAAAGAGCTGCCAATAACATACGCGTACTTGCAGCATCCATGGTTGAAAAGGCTAAATCCGGCCACCCTGGTGGGGCTATGGGAGGAGCTGACTTCATCCACATTCTTTATTCTGAATTTTTACACTTTGACCCTTCAGACCCTTTCTGGAAAAACAGAGACCGTTTTTTCATGGACCCAGGTCATATGTCGCCTATGCTGTATAGCATGCAGACACTTCTAGGGAACATAAGTCTTGAAGATATAGAACAATTCCGTCAGTGGGGAAGTCCCACGCCTGGACACCCGGAACTGGACGTAAAAAGAGGAATAGAAAACACTTCAGGCCCTCTGGGTCAGGGACATACCTTCGGGATAGGGGCAGCTATAGCAGAACGCTTCCTGGCAGAAAGATTCGGAGACTGGATGGCCCACAAAACCTATATCTACATTTCTGACGGAGGTATACAGGAAGAAGTCTCCCAGGGAGCTGGGCGAACAGCCGGTTATCTGGGATTAGGTAACATTATCATGTTCTACGACGCTAATGATATTCAGCTTTCCTCTATGGTGTCTGATGTGATGCATGAGGATACTGCCAAGAAATATGAGGCTTGGGGATGGCATGTCATCACCATTGATGGTAACGACCACGATCAAATCAGATCAGCCCTAAAAGCTGGAAATGAAGAGCTGGGTAAACCTACGCTCATCATAGGAAAAACGGCCATGGCAAAAGGCGCCATTACAGCAGAAGGAGGCAGCTACGAACGTACAGTAGATACACACGGTAAGCCTCTGGGTAATACAGGTGCTTCATTCGAGCATACCATCAAAAATCTGGGAGGAGACCCTGAGAGCCCATTTACCATCTTCCCCGATGTACAAGAATACTATGCTTCTGTTCTGAAAGAAAAGCAGGCATTAGCTGATCAGTGGAAATCAGAGCAGGCAGCCTGGGAGAAAGCTAATCCTGAATTAGCGGCTAAGTGGGAGAAATTCTTCTCTACTGATGCGCCTGAAATTGATTATGCCAGCATTTCTCAAAAAGAGAATTCAGCTACACGTAATGCATCTGGAGTAGTTCTGGCTCATTATGCAGATCAGATAGAAAATATGATTGTGTCTTCTGCTGACTTGTCAAACAGTGATAAGACGGATGCATTCCTAAAGAAAACTACTTCCTTCAAGAAGGGAGATTTCAGCGGAAGATTCCTTCAGGCCGGGGTATCTGAGTTAACCATGGCTGGACTTTGTATAGGCATGTCGCTCCACGGAGGGGTGATTCCTGCCTGTGCCACCTTCTTTGTATTCTCCGACTTTATGAAGCCTGCTCTTAGACTGGCAGCCCTCATGGAGCAGCCTGTGAAGTTCATCTGGACGCATGATGCTTTCCGTGTAGGCGAAGATGGACCTACCCACCAACCAGTAGAACAAGAGGCACAAATCAGACTTTTGGAGCAGCTTGAGAATCACTCACACCACTCCAGCTTCCTGGTACTTAGACCTGCAGACGGATATGAAACATCCGTAGCCTGGAAGATGGCCATGGAGAATACAAAAACACCATCAGGCCTGATTCTTTCCAGACAGAACATAAAAGATCTGCCTGCTTCTTCTGGAAACAGATATGCAGAGGCCCTCCAAGCTGAGAAAGGTGCCTACATAGTAGAGGACACTGAGGGTACTCCTGATCTGGTATTGGTAGCTAACGGTTCTGAGGTAGCTACTTTGGTAGCTGGTGCTGCCAAACTAAGATCGGAGAAGGGCTTGAAAGTAAGAGTAGTTTCTGCTATTTCTGAGGGAAGATTTAGAGAGCAGCCTGCCGATTATCAAGAAGCAGTTCTTCCTGTTAAAGTACCTACGCTGGGACTTACTGCAGGACTACCCGTAACTCTGAAAGGGCTGGTAGGGCCATTCGGTAAGTCTATCGGATTAGGAAGCTTCGGTTTCTCCGCCCCTTACACAGTATTGGATGAGAAACTAGGCTATACTGCTGATAATGTATTCAACCAATCGGTATCTTATCTGGAAGCCTTTACTGCCTAAGAAGGGATAAGACAACATTTTTTAATTAAATTATGTAGAGACATAGATACTATGTCTCTACATTCATATATGGGAATTCCTAGCTACCTTTTCATGAGAAAATACCTAAGCATACTTCTTAGCATACTCATTCTTTCCTTACTGAATGGATGTACCTCTTCAGGAGATGGTCTTTCTGCAGACGCCTCTTCAACAGAAGAACAGTTCACAAGAGAATTACCGGCTGCTCCTCCAGTAAATGCCCAGATAGCAGAACCTCCTTCTGATGAATACCTATCCTACGCACCGGAGAATCTGGAAATTCCTGAAGGGATGGTCTTCGTACCCGGGGGTGTAACGGAAGTGGGTACCCTTGATGGTCTTCCCAGAGAAAAACCTGTAAAAAGACATGCCATCAAAGGTTTTTTCATGAATATTTCTCCTGTTACCGTAGCTCAATACAGGAACTTTGTCAAGGAGACAGGCTATCAAACACAGGCAGAGAAGTTTGGGGATTCTGGTACCTTTGATATGGAAGAACGTGTGTGGGTACTGACCAAGGGCGCACACTGGGAGTATCCTCTAGGAGATGATCAGCCCAAGGCAGCTGATGACCATCCCGTAACCCAAGTCTCCTTTGCTGATGCACAGGCTTACTGTGAATGGGCAGGCAAGCGACTCCCTACGGAAGCCGAGTGGGAGCACGCCGCACGAAACGGTACTAACTCCAGAACTCAGTACAGTTGGGGAACAGAGATTAAGAAGAATGATAAAATCAAAGCCAATTACTGGCAAGGAGTATTCCCGGCAGTGAATACAGTAGAAGATGGCTACCTATACACTTCACCAGTAGGAGAATTTAATACCACAGATTTAGGCTTACAGGATATGAGTGGCAATGTATGGGAATGGTGCCAAGATTGGTACCTCCCCTACGGCAGTGATCAACTAGCCTTTTCTCCTAATGAACAAAGTGAAAAGGTCATGCGTGGAGGTTCCTTTATGTGCCATCCCAGCTACTGCCATGGCTACCGTGTTTCAGGTAGATCTGGAACTACCCCAGAAACAGGTTTATTTCATCTGGGATTCAGGCCTATTCAGGATATTGAAATCTAATGCTACTGTAGAGACACAAAATATTGTGTCTCTACGTGATAATATCTTCGCGGCTTAGCGTCTTGGCGTGAATTCTTTAGCATACATCAGCAGCTAATTCTCGCCTTTCCCTCCCTTCATTCACGATTTAACATACCTCAACAATTTAGCTTAACTGAATTATCAGAAAGACATGGATTTTACCCACCTTTGTCTTATCTTTTTCCATGTAAAACCAGAGACCGCTAAATAGATTTCACTAACCGTTTTACACACGAATTTTACATGATTAGTCCCTCTATGTTATCCGAAAAAGACCTTGCCCAAATAGCTTCATTGGGTGCCTCCATCGATACCATTCAACAACAGCTTGCCAACTTCCAAAATGGCTTCCCTTTCATGGGAATAGCAAAGGCCGGTACTATTGGAGACGGAATCCTCAAACTAAGTGATGAGCAAATAGCTGATTACGTTCAGCAGTTTGATGAGAAAAGTAAGGATAAGACCATTCTCAAATTTGTGCCTGCCTCAGGTGCTGCCAGTAGGATGTTCAAAGCGCTCTTTGCCTTCATGAACAGCTATGATGGGGGAGAAGAAGCAAAGGCCAGCCTAGAAGCTGATAAAGGTCCCAAGAGCATGCACGCTTTCTTTGAGAGAATCAGAGACTTTGCCTTTTCAAGTGATCTCGAAGGTACTATGGAGGGCACACTGGAAGAAGCTATTGAAAAAGACCAATTGGCTGAGATCATGGCTTACCTCCTGACAGATAAAGGGCTAGGATATGGTCAACTCCCAAAGGGGCTACTACAATTCCACAGCTACGGTGAAACCACCAGAACACCATTTGAGGAACACTTGGTAGAAGGTGCCCACTACGCCAAAGACGGAGAAGGGAATGTTCACCTACACTTCACC
This sequence comes from Bacteroidota bacterium, assembly GCA_039184535.1. Lineage (GTDB taxonomy): Bacteria > Bacteroidota > Bacteroidia > J057 > J057 > JBCBKZ01. Next base: position 4,052 of record JBCDBC010000202.1, read on the forward strand.
GTTTCTCCAGAGCACTACCCTAAGTTTCAGGCTCACTTGGAAGAGGTTAAAGAAACATATGAAAAAGAGTTTGGAGTAACCTATCATATTTCATTCTCCGAGCAAAAAAAGTCCACAGATACTATAGCTGTAGATATGCAGAATGAGCCTTTCAGGCTAGATGATGGAAGTATCCTTTTCCGTCCCGGAGGACATGGTGCGCTTCTAGCAAACCTGAATGAGCAGGAAGCAGATGTGATGTTTATCAAGAACATTGACAATGTTGTGCCAGACCATCTGAAAGAAGAAACATACCGATATAAGAAAGCCCTGGCAGGTGTATTACTGGATTTTCAGGAGAAAATATTTGCCTTCCTAAACCAGGCTGAAACTCAGTCAGCTTCTGATGAAGAATGGATCACAACTGTAAGTCAGTTCCTGACTAACGAAGTAGGCTTTGTGATGCCAGAAGAATATGCTGTCATGGGTCCTGAAGAGAAAACTGCTTATCTGATCAGTAAGCTTAACCGCCCCGTACGTGTATGCGGAATGGTGAAGAATGAAGGAGAACCAGGTGGAGGTCCTTTTTGGGCAGAAAATGCTGATGGTTCTATCTCCCTCCAAATTGTGGAGAGTGCACAGATAGATAAGGATGATGAAGAGAAGCAGGGGATCGTGCAAACTGCTACCCACTTCAATCCAGTAGACCTGATTTGTGCACCTAAAGACTTCCAAGGGAACAGCTTTGACCTTATGGATTTCCGTGATCCTCAAACGGGCTTCATTGCCAATAAATCCAAAGACGGGAGAGAACTAAAGGCACAGGAATTACCTGGTCTATGGAATGGCGCTATGGCTGACTGGAACACCATCTTTGTAGAGGTTCCCATCATTACCTTCAACCCAGTAAAGACGGCCTTTGATCTCTTGAGAAAAGAACATCAGGGAGCGTAAGCTGAGACAAAATACGTATAGACTCATTAAGGGGTGCGATTCATCGTGCCTCTATTCTTTTACGAGATCTATGTCCTGATAAATATCATCTAATGACAGATCCAGATTAAGGCTCCTGAGCGTAAGACTATTTTCTGAATACCTTCTGTAAATCCAGGCTTCATCTTGTTCTTCTCTGGAAAATACTTCAACCGAATATTCCTCCTGTGAAATAAGCACATACTCTTTCAGGGAATCGATTTTCTGATAATCCTGGAATTTGACTCCTCTATCTCTTTTCTCTGTAGATGCAGATAACACCTCAATGATAAGGATAGGATTTAGCACAATATCCTTGTGGGTATCTGAAACCTGAAAATCCCCACAAATCACCATCAAATCTGGATAGTAAAATGCATCATCATGATTGTGCTTAACCTGAAGCTTTACATCATTCATCAACACTTCACACCCGCTGTTAGCATTATGAAGGAGAGAAGATACATTTCTCACAATTCGAGCGTGGTTAAGACTGGCTCCTGCCAGGGCAGTAATTTCGCCCCTTCTGTATTCGTGTTTTTCAGAAGCAGATTCTTCCAATAACAAATAAGTATCTGGGCTTTGATATGTCTTTGTTTCCACTTCCTTCATGAACTGTCTTTGATTAAAAATACAAAAATGTCGGTAAGGCCAATAAACTAGTGAACGAGTGCAGTTTTAGAACTAAGGAGGATCCTTTTGCGTTAAGAAAAGCACTAAGTCATGTTTTGGTTAAGTATGTTTTAATCTCTTTTTTTAAATTTAAGAATGAAAATAGAGCTACCTCATATTGATAAGTCATTGTGGGACAGGCTAAAGCTTGAGGCGAAACATAGAGGCATGGATGTTTCGGACCTATTCCGTAAGGCTTTACTGGACTTTTTTAACGACTCAGAAAATCTGGGAGAAAAATCACAAGAGTCTGATTTCGATTCATTAGCTGGTACCTGGAGTGAAGAAGATGCAATTGAATTTGACAATAATACAAAGTCATTCAGGGAAATTGATCCAGAAATGTGGAAATGAACAGTTCCTTTGTGATTGATACCAACGCTTATTCTGCTTTTAAAAAAGGCCATAAACCAGCTTTAGAAATAATCAAAAAAGCTGATAATATTGTATTCTCCCCAATAGTCTTAGCAGAATTGAAAGCTGGTTTTAGTTTAGGAAATCGTGAGCAAACTAACCTAGAAGAACTATATTCCTTCTTAGCTATTTCAAATGTGTTACTTCTTTCCATAAATGAAAGTACTTCAGATTTTTACCGGAATATCTATTTCCACCTCAAGGCTAATGGTACACCTATCCCTACAAATGATATTTGGATAGCTTCAATAGCTCTTCAATTGGAGCTGCCCATTTTCACATATGATAAACACTTCTTACAAATAGATTCTCTATCCATTATTTCTGATCCTAAGGATTTAGCTTAAGTCAATTCTTCAAATAAGTCAATCACTGGAGGGCCCTCTGGCTTCTTGGCTTGAAAATAATCGTACGCAAAGCCGCGGAGTCACAAAGGCGTCAACCTTATATACAAAGTATACCATTACCTTCCCCTCTTTTGCTAAAAGGAATGTACCTTTGTACTACATGATCCACTCCACTGACACCATAGTAGCCCTATCAACTCCTCCCGGTATAGGCGCCATAGGCATCATCCGAATATCAGGCGACCAAGCTATTTCTATTTCCGATCAAATATTCTCCAAAGACCTCCTGAAAGCAGAGGGATATAGCTTACACTATGGAAGTATTCTAAAAGGAAAGGAAGTATTAGATGAGGTGGTACTGAGTGTGTTTAGGAAGCCCCGTTCCTTTACCAAAGAAGATGTGGTAGAGATCTCCTGTCATGGGAGTACCTACATCCTTCAGGAAGTCATCCAACTCCTCATAGAAAAAGGAGCTCGTCCTGCACTAGCAGGTGAATTCACCCAACGCGCCTACCTAAACGGAGCCATGGACCTGGCACAGGCAGAAGCGGTAGCAGATCTCATTGCCTCCTCCTCAGCAGCTTCCCACAAAATGGCGCTCCGCCAAATGCGGGGAGGCATTTCTAATGAACTTCAGGCCCTCAGAGTAGAACTCCTCAACTTCACTTCCCTTATAGAACTGGAACTGGACTTCTCTGAAGAGGATGTACAGTTTGCCGACCGTCAGCAGTTGGAAGAACTGGTAGATAGAATCCACCAAAAGCTAGAATCCCTCATCAGCAGCTTCCGCCTGGGCAATGCCATCAAGCAAGGTGTCCCCACTGTCATTATAGGGAAACCCAATGCAGGTAAATCTACTCTCCTTAATACCCTTCTCAATTATAATCGATCCATATTCAGTGATATCCCTGGAACTACCAGAGATGTGATAGAGGACCGCGTCATCATAG
>JBCDBC010000203.1:0-7359 GCA_039184535.1 Bacteroidota bacterium
TCCTATTTGTGTAAAAACTAATGAAAAATCACGGGTAGATGCCTGCTCTCCTCTTCAACAGCTTAAAATCAACACATTTCAGTCAAAGATTGAATACATACTATCTTTGTAAATAACGTTGAAGAATACCAAATATGATCTGTTCTTACCTGTAAAGTAATATCCAATCTTCGGATAACATAACAGATATGTTTCCAAAGCTGACTTGAGGACGAGGATATTTTTGTTAAAAAAGAGAATAGTTATAACTACTGACCGGAAGAAGATTTCTGCTTTCTCCGAATCTCCTGTCTCCTCATGGGCATACCGTCAATGAGAGCAAAAAGCTCCTGGATGGGAAATATTTCATTTCTCTTTCTGGCTTTCTCCCCTCCATCTTTACCTATGAGAATGACAGTAACTTCCTCTGGAGAAATAGAAAACCGTTTTCGGAGTCTATTTACGCTATTTTTGGAAAGGGAAGAGCTTTTTTCATACCTCCCTGAATCTGGAAATAGTTCATATAAGACTAAATCTCTGTCCTTCAGGCCTTCTGATTCACTGGAGAATAGCTTGATTTGATCCTGGTACAGCCTTGTTTGTTCGGATGGGGAGAAGATGAGTATGACTCTATCTTTCCATCTATGTTTAGTTAGCATATCATCAGTGGGGCAAGCAGAAAAGTACATCATGAGCAGAAATAAAAGTCCGGAATTCATAAGCCTTTCTTTTACAAACATTCTTTAAGATAAAACGATTATAGCAATAGTATGTTAGTATTCATATGAACATCGTTTCTTCCATCATACTGGGCTTAGTGTCCATTTTTGCGCTTACTATGACTATAGGTGCAATAGGGAATTTTCCTTACTTTTTTACAAAGGAGCCTATAGCTACAGTAGATAAGCAGCATGGAAGAATGGTCGCTAGGCTTATTCTGATTGTTATCGGAGGATTCCTGCTGATTCTCACAGTATTAATGATAGTTGTAGTGTATTCTGTTTTGTAAAGTGTGAGAAAATTCATAAACTATTTCTGGTAAATGACCGTATTGTAATTACAGCCGAATTTTCCTAATCCGAATGTAAAAGTCAGTTCCTGGGTTCTTCCCGCAACCCTCTCCTTTTACATCCTATTGAAACTACCGACGTTTCTGGCTGGATTTACTAGCATTCTGTTTGGTTTAAACTGTAAACACTCTCTGGTATGCGAGCTGCCTTTATACTCATTATTTCTTGCCTGATTACCATTCCTGCATTCTCGCAGGTAGAAGCTGAGGGGTCCTCTCCTGATGTATATGAGTTTATCCATGTAGATCATCCTCCTGTAGCTAAAAACTATGTAGCTGTAGTCAAACAGATTCAGGTTCCTCAGCAGGAGCTGAATCAGCGTGTAGAAGGCTTGGTCATTTGTCGGATACTGGTAGATGATGCTGGAAACTATGTAGAGCACATTATCCTTCAGTCTACAGATAAGATCTTGACAGATGCAGTAGAAAGGCAGATAGATAAACTGGACTTTGATCCGGCAAGGAAAGGTGGTGAAAGCCTGGCCTACTGGGTTAACATGGAGTTTGAATTCAGAACGCTTGATCATCCCCATCAGAAGCTGGAAGAAGTTTGGAAGAAACTCAATGAGGAGAAGCGACTTTCTCGCGTAGAGCAATACGTCCATGAAGGACTTGGTTACCTGATAGAAGGAAATGAGCGTAGGGCCATCAGAGCATTCTCAGAAAGCATTCAAATGAACACTGTACGCAGTAGAGGTGCACATCCAGTAAATGTAGCGCTCTTTTACGCACACATGGGAAGAGGAAAAGCATGGTTCAGTTCTGGAAAATGGGAATCAGCCATCAAAGACTTTACAGAAGCTATTGGGATAGGAGCTACCTCTTTAAAGGAGCTGGAAGAAATAAATGAAATGCTTTCTCTAACCTATATGAAAAGGGGAGATGCTTACGTGATGCTGAGTCAGGATGTAAAAGCCCTGGCAGACTTCAGATATGTTTCCCTGGTGCAGGATGATACAGAACTAAGGTGTGAAGCTAACAGGAAGATGTTGCACCGTATGAAGAAGCTGGCTATGTATGATCAGGCCTTGGCTACCATACAGTCAGAGCAAATGTGCGCAGATGTCACCAGCTGGGAGTTGGAAGAAATAGAACTAACAGCAGCTTCAGGCAGAATAGAAGCGGCAGTAGCTCAAGCTGAAAAGCTGTTCGAATCCGGGCTTCCCAAAGGATATGAAGTTAAACTGAATAATTTGCTGGGATCTATCTACTGGAAAGAAGGTGATATACAGCAGGCTTTCACCTACGTACAGACTGCCAACGACCTGAATCCTAATGATCCTGATGCTTACTTCTATAAAGGGCTTATCCTCTTTGACCTGGAAGGCTATGAGGAGGCTCGTGAAAACTGGGAGCAGGCGATGAAGCTAGGCCTGGAAGACGAGAAGGTCAGAGAGCTGAAAGATAAGTGGCAGTTACTGCCTACGAAATACTCTTCTGTATTTCCCTACTAAGCTATTTACCTAACACAAACATAAAACGGACCTGGCACATGTCGGGTCCGTTTTTTTAGATGGTGAAATTAGGGAGTCAATGTAAGTTGTACTAGCTATACGATGGGATGAAATTAATTGATATGAGTTTTTAGGGTCAGTCGCCATTTCCTATCCCAGCGAATTAGTGTTTTGAGGAAAGATGTTTGCAGAACTCCAATAAAAGATTCCTTGTATACTTAAGAAAAAGCTTTTCAAATTTAAATGAGGATGCAAAAACTCAAGGGAATCATTCAAGCTATTTATCCATTAGACGATGAATCCATTCAGGCTATACTTCGGATTACTACTATCAAGGAGCTTAACGGTGGAGAACTTCTCATAGAGTTGGGAAAGCGCAATCAAAGTGAATATTTTTTATTGAAAGGGATCTGCAGGAGCTATCTGTTAAGTCCTGATGGAGAGGAGGTTACCATTTCATTTTTTAATGAAGGAACTGTACTTTCTCCCTATGTAACAAGAACTTCTGATGGTATATCAATCATCAACTTCCAGGCTCTGACTAATGTAGTGATCGGTGAAATGGATTCATTGGAGTTTCTTGAACTTATGGTTCAAAATGCGGAAACCCGTGAATTTGGGAATAGTGTCCTGAGACTGGAACTGCAAAAGAAAGTGCAAAAAGAGATCAACATGGCTACGTTAACCGCTAAAGAGAGACTGGAAATATTTAGGGAAGATTATCCCGGTTTTGAGAATTTAGTACCTCATCTCACCATCTCCACCTATCTAGGTATTACCAACGTATCATTGAGCAGATTAAGGAAGAATAAATCCTGATACACTTTTAACAATTGTTAATGGATAGTATGGACCTGCCATTAATCTTTGTATTGACAGTTAATACAAGGAATAATGAAGTATTTGATCTGTTTAACACTTCTGTGTTCCTTTTCCTCTTGTAAAGAATACAGAAATACAAGCCTCATGAAAAAGTTGGATCATCATCTACAGTTTTTAGTGGATAAGGGAAATTCGCCTTCTGTTTCTTATCTACTATTTGACAAGAATGAAATTATCCACTCCTATAGATCCGGTTATTCTGATATAATTAGGGAGGAAAGTATTAATGAAAATACCACTTATTGTGGCTTTTCTGTTACCAAAACCTTTACGGCATTGGCTATTCTTCAGCTAGCCGAAAAAGGTAAACTTACATTAGAGGACCATGCGAATAATTATGTGAATTCTCCATATTCCGAACCCATCACCATTAAACAACTTTTGTCCCATTCCGCAGGCGTTCCTAATCCTCTTCCTTTGAGATGGGTACATTTGCCAGAAGAACATCTAACATTTGATAGGAAGCAGTTTTTCGAAAACATCTTCCAGAAAAATAAGCGACTTAAATCTGCGCCAAATGAAAAGTATAAGTACTCTAATCTTGGGTATGTTCTCTTAGGCCAGATTATCGAACAGGTGTCAGGATTGAGTTATGAGGAATATATTCGGGTAAATATCATTGAGCCTCTTGGAATGGCTCCAGGTGATCTTGGTTTTCAAATTAGGGACCATAGTCAACATGCAAAAGGATACCAAAAAGCAGGAACATTTATGAATTTTTTGCTGGGCTTCCTTATGGATAAACAGAAGTATGTTAATCAGAAAGAAGGGAGATGGTACTCATTCAAGGATGTAGTTCTCAATTGTCCTTCACATGGTGGCTTAGTTGGAAAGCCAAGCAGCTTAATGCGCTATGTTCAGGAATTATTGAAAGATGATTGTGTCCTTATTACGGATGACTTCAAGCAGTTACTATTTACTGAGAATATAACTAATTCAGGAAAGAAAACAGCTATGTGTTTGTCGTGGTTCAAAGGAGGTTTGAATGGGAATACCTACTTTTGCCATGCTGGTGGTGGGGCTGGCTATTACTGCGAGATTAGGATTTACCCAGAAAGAGGAGTTGGTAGTGTGATCATGCTAAACCGATCAGGAATGACTGATGAGCGGGTATTAAGTGGATTTGATAAATTCTATTTTGAGAATGAAAGCCAAGATTGATCATATCCGCAAAACTGGTAGAGAATCATTCCTACCATGTAAAAAACTAACTCAAGTTGCTAACCAGCAACTTGAGTTATGGGATGTCAATAGTTTTAGCTAAGGCTCATATTGAGGATCTCAAGGAACTACGTTACTCCCATGACAGTTCCTGGAAATTTAACGACCTTATCTGAGCCCCCTTTTTTAACCAATTGTCTTTGTTTACTTGAGAATGATCACCTTCTGTGCGCTGATCACCTCACCTCCGGATATATACCTGATGACATATGCACCATCTGGTAAATTCGGCAGATATGAGTCTATCATATGTACCCCTTCCGGTAGGTCCTGCTGACCTTGCTGAACTACTTTCCCATTTCTGTCCTCTAATACCCAACTAACCGTACCTTCAACAGCTACATACACCTTGGACTGGAAGAAATCTCTGATCGGATTAGGTCTAATAGCTGCTACATAAGCTGTTTGCCCTTCAGTTAAGACCACGGGAGTCTGAACATTGGTAACAGGTACACAGATAGATTTTAATTCGAATGTTCCGGTTTGACCCTTAGCTCCGTGAACGTAGATGAGGTATTCTCTCCCGGAAACAGAGGTGAAGCTGACTACGGAGCGATTAATTCCCCCTTGGTTATCATTGCCATCTACACAGGAGAGGGTATCACAGCCAAACTCATAGATGCTAAGTCTGGCATCAAAGTTAGCCGTAATCTCCAAGCTAATCAGTCCTCCAGTCCCAAAGATGCTGTACCATACACCGGGTGCTTCTGTTTGGGCTCCACAAAATCCACATACACCCACATCTGTGGCAGAAGTAGTAGTTCCCGTTACTATCTCATTACAACTGATCGGAATAGCATTACTACACAAATCATTCTCAGGTACAGGCTCAGCACATGTTTCCGTGATCAATTGGGAACTGGCGGTACAGCTATTCTCCGTCTCATCTATTACTTCTATCCTCACTACTGTTCCACTTGCATAAGGACCTAGCTTATACGCACCTGCAGGTACATTGGTAAATGTACTGATACCCTGATCATCTCTTACCGTATAGCTTCCGCTGCTTCCCGAGAAGGCAAAGCTGATGGTAAATGTAGCCGCCGTATCCGTACAACTCGGGATAGCCAGCAGATTATCGATGTCACACACTATTTCAGGAGTGCAGTCTTCAGTCAGCCCTATCGCGATCAGATTACATTCAGGATTATTTGCATCCGTAACGGCTATGGCCACCGTTTCTCCATTTGCATAGCTTCCAAAGGAGTAGGTTCCAGCAGTAAGACCGGTCAGTCTGGTAGTACCTTTATTATCAGAAAGAATATATGTATCTCCTCCTCCAGAGAAGGTAACTGTAATCTCAAAGGTACTATCACTGGTACAGACAGCTTCTGCTGATAAGTTTTCCAGCTCACATACTGGTGGAGGTAGACAGTCTCCACTGACTTTTACACTACTTATAGTACAGTCTGCTATATCTGTGTCTGAAATCGTAATGACTACCTCTGTGTCGTGAATATAGTTACCATACACATAGGTTCCCGCACTCAGGCCACTCAGTTCAGAAGTTCCCTGATCATCACTGATAGAATAGTTAGTTCCTGAACCAATGATGGTAATGTTAAGTGTGAAGGTCGTGTCGCTGGTGCAGTCAGGCGTTACCTGTACATTCTCCAGGCTGCATTCAGGTTCAGGGGTACAGTCTGATGTGAGTCCTACTAATAAGGTGTTACAGGAAGCTACGTCTAGGTCTATGACCGCTATGCTGACCACCTCATTATTCGGATAGCTACCAAAGGAATAGGTTCCTGCTGCAAGACCCTGGAGCTGTGTAGTTCCCTTGTCATCAGAAATGAGATAATTGCTTCCTTCCCCAGTGAAGGTTATCTGTAGCGCAAAGGTAGAATCAGAGGTACAGACTGGTACTGCACTTAGGCTATCCAGGGTACATACTACAGGCTCCTCACAAGTAGCAGATATACCCGCACTGTCCAGTTGACAGTTGGCCACCAATGTGGATCTTACTTGAATGTCTACCTGTGTTTCACTAGGATATGTATTAAATGGGAAAGAGCCACCGCTGGCTACACTTAATTCATTTCCAAAATTATCTGAGATAATGTAAGGCCCTTGATCCCCCTCAAAGCTAACCTGTACCCCAAAGTTCGTCGCGTTATCCTGACACTCTGCGCTCACCTGTAAGTTGTTGAGCTTACAGTCTACTGCCTCACAGGCTACATTTACATTGACGTCTCCCTTTCCTTCCAGGATCCAGTCTGCTCCTGAAGAAAAAGAATAATCAAACCAACCCGATAGACCGAGCTCGTCATTTTTGTCATTGGCACCTATACCGTATTGGAAGCCGTATTTTAGGTTGGAGGGCTTATGCTTGAGAAATAGGGTATCAAAAGCCCAGAAGGTTCCGGGTACACCTGCTATGTAGCTGTTATCTTCATCTAGTTCCCAATAGGTCCAGTCAGTATGGTTGTTATCAGCTGCTTGTCCAGCCCCATCTTTATAGGTTCTATCAAGCGCAGACCATGCTGTCCAGTCTCGCTCACTTATTAGTCTTATATGTACATCCCACTGCCAACTGCTATCAGCACTATTAATGACACGCCCACTAATGAGGGCTGTCCCATCATCAAAACGGGAGATCTTCCCGCCATTTTCGTCAAACACATTAAAGCTGGAAGCGGCATTCTCAAGTTCAGGTAACCAGATGGCATGCCGGTTAAGTTTATATGCCTCAGCATCACAGGCCTCTGTTAAAAAGGGTTGAGCATTTCCAGAGAAGAAAAAAAGGCCTGAAAA
>JBCDBC010000204.1:0-7336 GCA_039184535.1 Bacteroidota bacterium
TCCCGTCATGCTAAGAACCTGGTTAAAGATAGGGCTCAGGTCCCTCCTGAGGAATAAGCTCCATTCCTTGATTAATGTAATGGGGCTGGCCATAGGTATTTCTGCCTGTATATGCATATTCAGCCTGGTGCACTACGAAATGGGCTTTGATACCTTCCACCCGGACTCAGACAGAATTTACAGGGTCTACACCTCCTTTAGCGGTTCCTTTGAGGGGACTAATAGTGGTATCCAAACGGGACTCCCTCCTGAAATTAAAAGAACACTTCCTCAGGTAGAAGAAGTGGCACACTTCTTTACCTTTACCTCTAAAGCCTACATTCCTGATAGCATAAGTGAAAACAAAGACCTGGGCTTTCAGAACGACATCATTTTTGCTGATCCTTCTTATTTCTCGGTCTTTTCTTCCTATAAGTGGGTAGCTGGGAATCCGGAAAGTTCGCTTTCTTCTCCTTTTCAGGTAGTATTAACAGAAGAAAAAGCTCGTGAGTACTTTGGGCTTGAGAATGCCATTGAAGGTGTGGGGAGAGAGATCCTTTACGGAGATAGCCTTAGGGTAACTGTGAGTGGCATCGTGGAAAGCTTGCCCTCTCAAACGGACTTCTTTTTTGAGGACTTCATTTCTTTCTCTACTTATGATTTAGCTATTCTTCCTTACAAGATTCCTCAGAGTAATTGGCAGAATACCACCAATGCTTCCCAGCTCTTCATAAAGGTTCAGGAAGGAACTCAAATGACGGAACTGGAAGCCTCATTTGACGAGTTAAGAAACACAAACTATACGCCTGATCCTACCCTGGATTACTACATCAACTTCAAGACGCATAAGCTGGAGGATCTTCATTTTAGTACTACTTTAGGGCTCTTCTCCCAAAGCCGTATGCCTTCTACGCTTTCTACCCTTTATGGGTTGATAGCGCTAGCTGTCATTCTGATGCTGATAGCCTGCATAAACTTTGTGAATCTGGCGACAGCCCAGGCACTCCAAAGAAGTAAGGAGGTGGGCGTACGGAAGGTCTTGGGTGGTTCCCGCAAGTCCATCATGTGGCAATTTCTGGGAGAGACCTCTATCATTGTATTGCTGGCCATATGCCTTTCTATAGGATTAACAGAACTGATATTTACCAGCTTTGGTGACTTCTTCCCTGGGGACTTGGTGTTTGATCCTTTCAGGCCAGTTAACCTAATATTCTATAGCATCATCCTGCTTTCCGTGAGCCTGCTTTCAGGATTCTATCCGGCCTTTGTACTCGCAGCCTTTAAGCCTGTAAAGGCACTAAAATCTAAAGGTGTAGCTTATTCGGATGTTTCCAGCCAGACCTGGTTACAGAAAGCGCTGATTACGGTTCAGTTTGTGGTCTCTATTTCTCTCATCATAGCCACATTGCTGGTAGGGAAGCAGATTTCCTTCATCATGAATAAAGACTTGGGCGTTTCTGCTGAGTCTTTAGTATTCTTCAATGTTCCCTACTGGGATACTGAAGAGAATAAAGCACAGGTAATTACTGATGTGAAAAAGCTGGCGGGGGTAAAATCTGTGTCTATGCATACCCATCCTGTAGTAGCTAACTCCTGGAGTACCAGTGAACTCTCCTTCCATAAAGTGGATGAGAAGCAAAACGAGGAGGTTCAGCATAAATGGGTAGACTCTTCTTTTATCGAGACCTATGAACTAAAGCTGCTGGCAGGTAGAAACCTTAAGGAGGGAGCAAGGGAATATCTGGTCAATGAAGCCATGGTCAAAAAACTAGGCTTTACAGATCCTAGTGCAGTGTTAGGGATGACGGTAATGGACTCAAGAGGGGAGGAGTCAGACATAGCCTATAAAATAGTTGGGGTTATCAATGACTACAATTATCTCCCTTTGTGGCATCAAATAGATCCTATGGTACTCACCTCAGTGGGGAAGAAGAATACTGTGGGCGTGAAACTGGAGCAGGGGGTATTAGCCAACAATGGATTTTCAGCCTTGATAGGAAATATTCAAGGAATTTATGAGCAAGCTTTCCCGAAATCAGAATTTGATTATGAGTTCATGGATGAGCAGATAGCTTCCTACTATGATGATGAAACGAGAATGGCTACCCTCAGTCAAACTGCTACAGCTGTAGCTATCTTTATTTCGTGTATAGGTCTATTTGGATTGATTTCTTTCTCACTGGTGAGAAGGACCAAGGAGATCGGGATCCGCAAAATCTTGGGGGCTACCGTTAGCAACATCTTTGGCCTCATCTCCGCAGACTTTCTGAAACTCATTCTGGTGGCATTTGTGATCGCTACGCCCGTCACCTGGTACTTTATGAACTCCTGGCTACAAGAATATACCTACCAAACACCCATTTCTCTCTGGGTATTTATACTCTCAGGCTTCATTGCCTGCTCCCTGGCCCTCATTACCATAGGATACCAGACTTTTAAAGCTGCTTCAGCTAATCCTGTGGAGGCTTTGCGGATGGAGTAGGAGACTCACTTACCAACATCAAAACCATGAAAAATTATGCCCTATTGATCTTGAGCTTATGCTTGTTACTGGCAGGTTCTTGCCAGGCCATAAAGGATGACCATCTGGATGAGCCACTGATTCAAAAAGTGGAGTCAAGCTTAGCCCCCAAAATAGTGCTTAGGGGGGAAGGGATAGATTCGGCACTATGGACGCTGGAAGAAAGAATGGAAGCTTACCATATTCCAGGGGTAAGTATGGCCTTCTTTGATGATGGAGAGATAAAGTGGGCTAAAACCTATGGGACATTTTCGGCCTTAGACTCAACAAAGCTTACTGCAGGTACTCTTTTTCAAGCTGCTTCTATCAGTAAGCCAGTAGCGGCTATAGGTGCTTTACAATTAGTAGAAGCCGGAAAAATAGCGCTGGATGCTCCTGTAAATAGCTACTTACAGGATTGGCAGATACCAGAAAATGAGTTTACAGAGGACAGACCGGTCACCCTGAGAGACTTACTCTCCCATACTTCAGGCCTGACCGTGGGTGGGTTTGATGGATATCCTGCAGGAAATCCTATCCCCAATTTAATGGAAATTCTTGACGGAGAGGGAGCAGCAAATTCAGAACCCATAAGAGTAGTTGCTACGCCAGGTAGTGCATTTAAATATTCAGGTGGGGGCTATACCGTAGCCCAAAAGCTCATTGAAGATCTTACGAACAATTCTTTTCAGGTATATATGCAAGAGAATGTGTTGGAAAAGGTAGGCATGAATAACAGTGGATTTGATCAGCCACTTCCTGAAGAAGATGAATCCAGGGCTGCCGTGGGGCATAATGGAAATGGGGAACTAATACCAGGAAAATACAATTCTTATCCGGAGTTGGCAGCTGCAGGCCTCTGGACTACCCCTAGCGATTTGGCAACATTCGCTATGAGTATACAGAAGGCTTATCAGGGAAGTACAGAAGAAATTCTAAGTCCGGAATTGGCGAAGAAGCTCCTCACTAGTCAAGTGGATAACTGGGGATTAGGCTTAATCCTGATCGAAGGGGATAGTACCAACTGGTTTTCACATGGGGGTTCTAATTTTGGGTTTAGATGTACCATGCTAGCTAATATAGATAACGGCCAAGGGGCTGTCATCATGACCAATGGCAACCGGGGTGCAGGGCTTTATACAGAGATATTGAGAAGTTTTTCGAAAACCTATGGCTGGGATATATTCCGATCAGAAATCAGGCAAGTCATTTCCCTGAATGAAGGCCAGTTAGCAAAATTTGTAGGCCTGTACAGCCACCAACCCGACAACGAATTTCAGGTATCAGTCATGATTAAGGAAGGAAAGCTGCAAGCAACTCAGTTATGGAATGACATCAAGATTCCCTTACTCGCAGAGGCTGAGTATGAATTTTTTGAAGGAGAGGAAGGCGTCTCATTCGATTTTGACCATGATGAGGATGGAAGTATCACCTCCATTATCATCGCCGGAGGTTGGGTCCTTGAGAAGATTGAATAGATTATAATCTGCTGAAATTCAGTTGCTTAAAGCCAGGGTGAAATATGTTTCGCCTTGGCTTTAACATGTATACATCTAAAATTAGAATGGTCTTTTGATTTCCTATAGTCGGATTAAGACAGAAAAATCTATTCCCTCGGAATGTTCCGATTTGAGGAAAGGGAGTGTTTCCTATATCAGTAATGATTTGAAAAGCGAAGTATCTAGGTCATGTGCTATTTGTGGTTAGCTAATATTAGGTAAGTCTATGAGTAAATAATAACTAATCTTAGGTAATTTCAATAAATTCCAAGTAAAAAAGCCTGCAGGCATTTGTAGAAGTTAGAACATATTGTACTTTCGCCATGCGTTTATTTAGACTTAATCTAAGTAAGAATAGCATGCGACCATCTTTGCTTCTTGTGCTGTGCCTGTTAATGCCTGGTGCATTACTCACAGCCCAGAACTTTACCGGACAACTACAAACTGAAGATGAAGCTCCCATCGTAGGAGCCAGGATCTATAACCTAGATACCCGCAAGGGAAAATTCTCTTCCTCAGACGGGACCTTTACCATAAAAGCCAGTCCTAATCATCAATTAATTATTTCTTCCTTGGGGTATAAGGCAGATACGCTTACCCTAACTTCTCAGATGTTGTCAGGGAGTGAGCCTTACAGAATTGACCTTAAGGAGGATAATGTTGTACTCAATGAAGTCTTAATAGAAGCTAAATCTCCTGCTACTGAAGTCAGAGAAAAGGCTTATGCTGTAGAGGTCATAGAATCCAGAGGATTTAAAAACCTGACGACTAACGCCAACGCTATACTTGGAAGAGTGTCGGGGGTAAATATCAGAGAATCAGGCGGATTAGGATCTGCCTTTACCCTTTCCTTAAATGGTCTCTCCGGAAACCAGGTACGAATTTTCCTAGATGGCGTCCCTATGGATTACTTCGGGACTTCCCTCTCCCTCAATAATTTTGCAGCTAATATTATTGAGAGAATAGAGGTGTACAAGGGTGTAGTACCTGTTCATCTATCCTCAGATGCCCTGGGAGGTGCCATCAATGTGGTTACCAATAACACCACTAATAACTACCTGGACGCTTCCTATAGTCTGGGCTCCTTCAATACCCACATAGCCTCTCTGAATGCACAGTTTAGGTTACCTAAATCCGGCTTTACCCAACGGATTAAATCCTTCTATAATAAATCAGATAACAACTACCAGGTACCTGTCAAGCTGGTAGATTTCACTACAGGAAAAGAAGCGGATGAAGAGACATGGGTGGAACGCTTTCATGACGGCTATGAAAGTAGAATGGGTTGGTATGAGTTGGGATTTACGGGCACCAAATGGGCAGATGAACTGATGGTGGGAGCCTTGTATTCGGATAACTATAAGGAACTTCAGCAGCCAGCTAACGCCATAGGACAAGCCAAAGTTCCATATGGAGAAGTGGCTTCTGAGGAAGAAAAAACGATTTTTAATTTCAAGTACAGAAAGAATGGCTTGCTGGGAGGAAGACTCTCCCTGAATGCCTTTGGAGTTGGTGTGTTTGGAGAAACCATCTCCAGGGATACCGCTAGTGTGAGGTATGATTGGTTCGGAACAGTAACCCCTAAAATTGATAATAGTACGGGAGAAGTAGAAAATAGGAAAACCCTTCTGAGCCTGGATACAGAAAACTATCTGGGGAATATCAACGCAGAGTATGCCTTCAATCCTACCCAAAGTGCTACGCTGAACTACAGCATGAATGACTTCAGCCTGCAAGGATCAGATCCCTTTAAGGGACAGAATAATACACAGTTCAGTCAGCCTAATGAAGTTACTAAGCAGGTGATGGCTGCCAGTTTTACCAATACCTTCTTGAGAGACGCATTAAGAGCCACAGTATTTGGGAAATACTACGATTACGAAATCAACTCACTAGAGACTAATTATCAAGGGACAGAACTCATTCCATTCAACAATGAAAAAAGCTACACAGGTGCAGGTATTGCTACTACCCTCTTTTTGAACGACTTCCAATTCAAGCTCAGCTACGAAAGAGCCGTCAGATTCCCAGAGGTGGTGGAACTATTTGGGGATGGGCTGAATATAGTCGCAAGCCCATCCATCTTACCCGAGACCAGTAATAACTACAATCTGGGCATTATCCTCAATAAGAATATCAGCCTGGGAAGTTTGTATGTTTCACTTAATAGCTTTTTGCGAGATGCTAATGACTTCATCATACCTGTGGTACAGGGGATAAAGGTGTTCCACATCAATAATGGCATAGTCCTTTCCCGAGGCCTCGATTTTAGTGTAGGCCTAAATCACAGGGATAATTTTGTGTTCTCACTCAATGGAACCTACCTGGATCTGAGAGATAATAATCCTTGGAAAAATGGACAGGTAGGAATAGAAAATACCCTTTACAGAGCTAGAATACCTAATGTCCCTTATCTCTTTGGGAATTTCACCTTCTCTTACAGAAACAGAGACCTATTCTCCGAAAGAGACAGTTACTCTATCTCTGTGAATCAAAACTATACACACGAATTTTTCTATCGATGGGAAGTGCTGGCAAGTACCAATAAAAGCGTGGTGCCTAGTCAGTATTCTACTAACCTGGATTTCGTGTACAGCATGAATGAGGAGAAATATAATGTCTCATTTTCTGTAGTCAACCTATTTGACAGCAGGCTATACGACAATTTCCAGCAGCTCAGGCCTGGAAGAAACTTTAACGTTAAACTCAGACTATTCATCAATTAACCTTTTGTAACATGAAAACCAATCAGTTAATATTATTTTTCTTGATGGGGGCGGTAATGTTCTTTACTGCTTGTGATGACGACAGTAATGATCCTGTTGCACCCTCTCCCCCCGCACCAGTATCAGAGACTTTTTATTTCATGGGTATTGAAGCAGCTACAGATCCTACTACGGATGTACTGACTACGCTACCTAGCCTGGAATCAGGAACAGTCTCACCTATTGGAAGTGGATATGAACAGCCAGCATGGATGACCTTTATGCAGGGTCCAGACCAGATTCTGGTAGGAGGATACACTTCTGCACCTGAATTTACTAGCTATTCCATGGACAATGGAGAGCTGGTCAAGGGAGAAAGCTTTTTCACAGATTTAACTGTATACGCTTTCGACTTTGTAGATGAGGAAAACATGGTCATGGTAGGATCACCTAGAGAGGGACTTTCTGACAAGAAAATCTACCACGTGAATACAAACACCATGTCTATCATCAACACGGCTGTATCTGACTTCGGGAATATACAGGCTGATAGCCTTTTTGCTTTCCCTATTGATGTGAAGGTAAGAGGAGACCAGATGTTTGTGGCCTATTATCACACACATGCGAGAGGAGACTTTAGTACGCCTAACTCA
>JBCDBC010000205.1:0-7313 GCA_039184535.1 Bacteroidota bacterium
TAAGCCATTTGGGTACTCAGTAGGCTCATAAGTCAGTTGTAAGTTTGTGCTTTTTAGCTTCCTCGTACTGATTTCTTTTATCTTCAGTACCCTATCCCCATATTGACTTCTGGAAAACTTAAACGCGAAAGGTTCATTCTCCCAAAACTGATACAGATGCTGTATATGAATATCTTCATCTATAAACTGATCGTAAATGACTACCTCATCAACATCTCCAATAAACCTGTAGCCACTACTTTTTTGAAAATTAAATACTAACTGGCCTACACAGTTGTTAGAGGCACAAATCGTTTCTCCTTTAACTTCATGTACAGTACTAAATCCATCTGCCAGCTTCCCATCTACCCATATCTCCTTTTTACCAGATAAGGCATCAAATTTAAAGACCATCTGATGCCATTTATTATCAAGGTAATACCCGATTGATTTTCTATCACTTCCATCTAGCGGGATAAAAAAATGTTGAGGGACTTTTTCTCCGGAGGCAGTCTTTACGGTAGTATTAAACAATAACCCACGCATCCCCATGGTGATATATATACTGTAATCCTGGGTATAAAATAGTCTGCAGTCATCAAAGGCCTGGCTTTTATCAAATCTGAAAAAGAATTCCAGGGTAATCCCTTGACCAAAAGTGCGTCTTTCTAAATAAATGGTCTCAGCTGTTTCTGGAGAAAATGACAAATACCCCTTCTCACCTTTAGGGTTAGATTTTATCTCTGGATCTGGGGGTTCAAATTCACTAACCGGAGTGGTTTTAAACATGTAGGGCCTGATGTTAGCCTTAGCTCCACTTATCTGATTCTCTGAGCTTGTATTTTCAAACCTCCAATAAGCCCAGGGTTGTTGAGCAGCTAAAGTCCCCCAAGAAAGTAGACAAACCAAAAGCCATGCAGCTCGCATGCTAGTTCCAGACCGTTTTCCTTGATTCATACGCCTAGGTTCAAAACCAAAATATTTTCTGTTTACATTATTTTTAGTTTGTAGATTCCCTCCCCTCCCCATACATCACTTGAAAACACCTCATAAGAAGGGAAGTCTGTTACTTTAGCTTCTTCTTGGGCTAGGTGTAGACATAACTCATAGTATTTCTCCCGGTACTTCTGAATCTTCTGAAGGGTCTCACTTCTCACAAAGTTAGGATCTATCTTTCTACTTTTAATCTCCTCTACCCCTTCCTTTACGGCAGCTGGCTTGTCTTTTACCTCCAGCACATATCTGTCGTCAAAGAAGAAGTCCCGGCCACCAATGGAAGGAGTAGTCACTACGGGAAGACCTGTTAAGAGGTATTCCATGGACGCCCACATGGCCCCTTCCTTTTTTGATAAAGCTAGCCCACAATGGCTTTGGTTCAGGATGGTGCTAATTTCACTGGCAGAAATCCTCTGTTTATTAAAGCTAGCATGCTGGATACGCGGCTCAAAACCATGCAAATCCCAAAAACCATGTTCATCCCGTACATCTGGCCAGAAATAGGTAATCACAAAAAGATTTTCTACCTCTTGCGCCAGATGGATACGCTTATATTTTTTAGCAGCAGCTATGTAGGAAGCATCATAATTTTTGGGTAGTTCCTCCTGGATAATAAAATTGTTCTCGCAGGCATGAATATTCTGGTTAATAAAGTAGGACCTAAACCCAAAGGTTTTCCCAAAGCGATATTCTTCTTCACTGTTATGAAGGAGAATCATTTCTATTCCGTTACGTTTAAGTTGTTTCCCGAGTTTATAGTAAAGTCTCAGGCTGGTCCAGGAGAAGTACCACATAGGGTGCACCAGCAGATACGCTTTTCCTGGACCAGGATTTTTCAGGTTCTGCCAATTGGCACTACCAGTAGAGGCCATGATAAGTGGCTGATCAGAAATTTTATATACATCATTGATTTTCATGATAATGCAAGTGGGGTGCGATCTCCTATGCGATTAAAGCAGGCTGTTTAGAAAGGTAACATTCAACTATTTTTTTTGCAGCTTGCCCATCACCATAAGGATTACTGGCCTGACTCATTTGTGCATAGGCCTGTTCATTTTCCAGTAATTCCTTGACAGCATGGTAGATCTTCTCCTTATCAGTCCCCACCAGCTTTACGGTTCCTGCAGCTACCGCTTCAGGTCTTTCTGTGGTTTCTCTCATCACTAGTACGGGCTTACCTAAGCCAGGGGCCTCTTCCTGTATCCCGCCGCTATCTGTCAGGACCAGGTAACTCCTGTTCATTAAGTCTACAAAGGGCAGATACCCGAGAGGTGGAAGAAGGTAGATATTAGATAAGTGGTTCAGCTTTTCATATACAATTCCTTGCACATTTGGATTCAGATGTACCGGATAGACGATATCTACTTCCGAATAGGTCTTAGCTATCTGTAGTAATGCCTCACATATTTCCTGAAACCCCTGACCAAAGTTTTCTCTCCTATGACCAGTAACCAGGATCATTTTTCTTTCCTTCTTATACTCATAGCCTAGTTTGGCTATTTGCTGTCTTACCTCCCTCGAATACTCCTGCGTTTCCAATTTCTTCACTACCCACTGGAGAGAATCTATGACTGTATTTCCGGTTACATGAATGCTATCTTCCTGATATCCCTCTTTCAATAAGTTCTCACGAGCAGAATCAGTGGGAGCAAAATGTATATCCGTCAGCACCCCTGTTAGTTTCCTATTAGCTTCCTCTGGATAAGGAGCCAATAGGTTTCCAGTTCTAAGCCCTGCCTCTACATGGCATACCTTAATTTGCTGGTAGAAGGCTGCCAAAGAACTAGCCATAGTAGTAGTAGTATCCCCATGCACAAATACATGGTCAGGCTGATAGTCAGAAAGGACCTCTTTTAACCCCAGCAAAATCCGGGAAGTAACCTCATATAGGCTTTGATTAGCCTTCATGATGTCCAGGTCATAGTCGGGCTGGATATCAAATAGCTCCAGTACCTGGTCCAGCATCTCCCTATGTTGGGCAGTCACACACACCTTGCACTCCACCTCTGGTGCATATTGCTCGAAAGCCTTTACCAGAGAAACCATCTTGATGGCTTCAGGTCTTGTCCCGAATATGATCAGTACTTTCTTCATAGTGCTAAAGCTAAACTGCAATTAGTTTTTGCCAATCTGATTTAAAATGGGCTTTGGTAAAATATGACTGGGCTAACTGGTGGTGGTACTGCTTTTTTTCGTAAGGGGTTTGTTCGAATGTCAGTCTATACTCTCCTTTATTTCCCTCTAATACTTTCCCACACCCATGCTTCTCCACAAAAGCGGAATAATCCCCCACATAAGGAGAAATTAACACCTGCAACCCACTTGCAAGGTACTCAGCAAACTTAGTGGGAGCAGCTACTTCATTAGTAACAGACTTTTCTCTGATGAGAATTCCATAATCACTGATCTGAAGATGAGAGACGACCTCATCATATGGAAGCCATTTCTGAAACACTCTCTCAGGATAGGCTTGTACCGTCTTCATCTCAGAAGCATCTGATTTAGAAAGTAACAACAGTTTCGCCTTGGGAATATGCTTGAACCAATGATAAAGATAGGTATCAAACATATCGAAGGATTGCCACTTGGCAGAAGAGCCTGCATACACGAAGATGATATCATCAGGTAGGAATCCATACTTCTGTCTCAGTTTAAGCAAGCTTTCCTGATCCGGTAAAGCCTGCTGGAACTTCTGGCTGATAGTACAGGGAACTACGATGTGAGCTGTACTGTCATAGGCATAGGTTCTTTCAAACCAGTTAATCATTCTCTGAGAAACCACCCGCCTGAAGTCTGACTTTCTCACTGCTAACTCCTCAAGAGAGGCTATTCTCTCTTTCATCTGCTCACTGGGAACCACATCGTATTCATTCCACTCTGCACTTACGGCCCCTTCACTATCATACACCAGGGTCTTTACAAAGCCTATTTTCTTTAGTGCCAAAGCCAGATTTGCTGCCAGTGGGCTTAAGGCCATTACCTTCTTTCTTCCAATGAAAGGCCAAACCAGTAATAGGGTGAGGATATTCCACTTCCATGTCTGCATGAAAGGGAACATAGGGAGGAAGATGGCATCCTTATATACAGCTTTTCTACTGGCGCGCTGGGCTTTGAAATTTCTCAATGAAAGGAAACCAATTATGCGTACAGGCTGGCCCAGATCATCACTGAGATAGGTGCATACGTCCACCACATATGACCGATATATTCCTTCAGACTGATTCCCGAAAATCAGATATATCATTCCTTTAGGCATTAAGCACAGGCTGTGATCTGGTTATTTTCTGATAATAATCCATTAATGTATCAATGCGCTTTTGATACTCAAACTGCTGAATAATCTTTTCGCGGCTTTCCGGAATGTACCCCCAACTCAATACTTCCTTCATTCCATTTGCCAATGCCTCTGTGTCCCTCTCTTCTGTCAGGATTCCATGAATCCCTTCATCTACTAATTCTGGTATACCGGCATGTCTAGTAGAGATAACAGGGAGTTCCATGGCCATGGCTTCCATGATGGCATTGGGGATTCCTTCTGTCCAGCCATCTACTGTTAGGCTGTGAAGTATGTAGGCATGCGAATTCTCCAATAGTTCTCTCACCTGTTCCGGGCTTACCCATCCAGGGAATGCTACCTGCTCATGGATGCCCAGTTCCACTGCCAATCGTTTCATGGGTTCCAGGTCAGGCCCTCCTCCTGCTAGAATAAGCTTTACCCTCCTATCCGGCTTAGCATCCAGTATGGTTTTGAAAGCTTCCAGCACATATTTATGGCCCTTTCTCTCCTCAAAATGTGATACTTGCAGAAAGGTAAAAGGCTCTTTAGGATGGTCATAGGATTGCCTTTTAAAATGGTTCAGTCGGGTACCTGAGTAAATGACCTTTTCACCTGTAAACTGAACTCCTACCTTTTCCAGATTTCTCTTCAGAAAATCACATACAAAGGTGGCATATACATTCTCCCTGGAGAATAGGGCTTTTAGCTTGTCTACATAAGACTTTCTCTTCAGGAAGTAAGAAGCATCATGACCTTGAAAGGTAACTACAATAGGGATATCTGTTCTCTCTAAATTATCTACTAGCCTGAGGGCCTCATATCCAAAATGGCACTGAATTACATCAGGCTCAAACTCATTGACGATTTTATTTATTCTCTTGGAAAAAGCCTCATTTCTGAAGATGAGCTTAACATCATAGATCTCCAACCACCACCTTAGTTTCCTGATCACCCTGTTTACCTCATAAGGGACCACCTCTACATCATCAAAAGGGAAAACATCAGGATTCAATCTTCTAGTGCAGACATATTTTACTTTCAAGTACTGAGATAACCCTACCACTTCATTGTAGATAAAGGTAGTGGTATTTCCTCCGAACTCATCCGTATAGAACAATACTTTCTGCATGAAGGGATTTCTCTAGGGATCCAACAAAGCTACGTGAGACAATAAATTTTCCTATTGCTAAAGCTCCTAAATCCTAACTTAAAATGAGTGAATTTAACATACTGACAATGGGAACTATTCTGATTTGTAAACGCTTGGCTACTATGGATATATTAAATTTTATGCCAAGATTTTGGGACTATGTCTCTATCATCTATTTCTGGTGATCTATACCATGTTTTAGGAGCCAATACTATCTTATCCTCATCAGGGTTTAACCATGCGCCCCACCAGGCAAATGAGCTATTAGAAATAATGTAATGCTTACATGCTCCCATCAACTTCATATCTATTTTGTGGGCTTTTTCTCCAGATACTGTATCAGCCACTATATAGAATGGATAGTCCAAACGCATATTTTCCCTACACCAAGCCGGGTCATCTGAGAAGATAAAGACCTTGAAAGCAGGGAGATTTTTTGCCAAAAATGCTAGTGCTCGTTGATAATACTCCAAAGGAAGTGCTCCCAAGGTACGGCTGAAAAGTGGATTAGATACGTAATCTCCTCTCCTCACATGTAAGGCTACAGAATTAGTGGTTTCCATTTCTTTTTTTAGCGAGAGGACTTGTTGGGAAAGAGGTAAATTTAGGGTGAGCTCCTGCCTTAATATGGCTTCTATTTTGGAGAAGTATTGCTCGGATTGAAAGTTCCCTACTAAACAGCTGTCATTGGGAAGTTGAGATAAGGCAGGATTATAGGTCATTTTGGACTCTATATACACCCTTGGAGCATGAAGCATAGTATGCATCCTGGCCCCCATTTTCTGAAAGAGGGTATCTCTTTTGGGATGAAAGAAGGCAGTTTCTTTTTCAGAAGCTAAGGATGCCTGAATGGGAAAGTCTGCCAGTTCAAACTCTCTAAAAACCCGGTGTTCTATGTCCGTTCTATCCAGTAATAAACTAAGGTCTAGTTTAAGAGAAGTGTTATGTTGAATGGCTAATGCTCTACCTGTAGAATATTG
The DNA here is from genome assembly GCA_039184535.1 of Bacteroidota bacterium. GTDB lineage: Bacteria > Bacteroidota > Bacteroidia > J057 > J057 > JBCBKZ01. The sequence continues at coordinate 6,383 of JBCDBC010000205.1, forward strand.
AAATAACTGGTTCCCCAGTCCGCCCATCAGCCTAAGCATGATCATACTCAATAGGTTTCTTTAAGCTTCCAGTTTTCCCAGACAAATGGGTATTGATAGGTAAGTTCGTGCGTAAATTCTAACTTCTCCTGCAGGGCTTTCATTTTAGCCTCTGCATCTGGTACGAAATCATGGAACTGAACCTGAATATTATGGACTTTTGTAATCCAGTTTGCCTGTATGATGGCCTCCAATAGTTCGTACTCTCCACCCTCAATATTGATCTTAATCAGGTCAATTTTATCAACTCCAAAGTCCTTAACAGTTTCTTCAAAAGATCTTAGTCCAGCCACTTCCATTTTTTCTCCATGCCAGGAGCTAGCCTCCTTCTGCTGAAAAATAGTAGAACTTTCAGCCATTACCTTAAACTCGATGTTCTTATTCACAGCTGATAAGCCATAGGGCAGAATGTGTATCTGAGGATTTTTGTGAAATCGTTGGGTCAGGACCTCCACAAACTCCTTTACTGGTTCAAATACACGAATTCGACAGCCGTACCTGGCTGATATTTCAACGGCCCAATCTCCCAAATATCCTCCTACATCCCACACCTCTGCATCAGGCCCCAGGTCATACTCTACTCTTAAAGTATCATCCCCTTTCTTGAGGTACCATTCATCCAGTGCCTTTTTATTAGCTGGCACTGCTTGAGGAATTATCCACTGAGCAGAACGCATAAGGAAACTCCCTGCATGATGGAAGATTGCCCCTGATTTTCTTCTGATAAAATTAACTAACACGAGATTTTTTTATAAATGATACTAAGCTTTTTGAATTAATACCTTCCCAAGTAGTACGTAGGTTTCTTTCTTTACTATGTTCTTTACATCAAAATAAAGTAAGTTCATTAAAGAGTGGAGCACTGAACTCCAGTCCTTACTGGCAATCTGAA
>JBCDBC010000206.1:0-7309 GCA_039184535.1 Bacteroidota bacterium
TACTCTCAAAACGCGTTTTGAGAAGATTAGCCATTTGATAGAGTGCTTATTGGGGTCATAATCTCGAACCGATATGAAATTAGCACTCATCAAAAAAATAGGAATAGGCTTAACCATCGCCTTGACTTTATCCACCATAGTTTCCGTTATCTGGGCCAATGACCAACTGGAGCTTATGTATGGCGGCAAAACCAAAAGAGTGGAATCTTCCCTTTTTGAACCCGCCAAGGGGAAGATCATCATCAGGAATGTATCCATCCTTTCTCCAGAAGCAGATAGCATGCTTCCTAACAGAACCGTTACCCTTGATCAGGGGAAAATTATCTCCATTGATACCACCTATCAGGAGGCTACAGGCACAAAAATCATTGATGGGACTGGTAAATACCTCATCCCTGGCCTGACAGATACGCACATTCACCTATGGAAAAGCCAGAATGATTTACTGCTATACCTGGCCAATGGCGTTACCCATGTCTGGGAGTTAATGAGCCTGCATCCAGAGCAGCTCAAATGGCGTCAAGAAATAGAGGAGGGTACTCGCCTGGGTCCTAAGCTAATGGTAGCTTCAAATAAGCTTAAAAGCTTTGATTACCTGGAAGGGAAGTTCCATCAGTGGTCTCAAGGCACTATACTAGTAAATGAAGCCAGTGAAGCCCCGGAGGTGATCTCGTCTATTATGGAGGGCGGATATGATGCAGTGAAGATTGGGACTTTCTTAAATAGGGAGAGCTATATAGCAGTCAATGAGGCGGCTGCAGAAAAAGGGATACCTGTGATCGGACATATCCCGCTCGACATTACGCTTGAGGATCTATGGAATTCCCATCAGTCGGAGGTTGCCCATATAGAGGAATTTGTGAAGCACATCAATAAAGAGTTTGGTTGGTATAGCTCTAAAACGGCGGAAGAATTCCTCGAACTGGTAGAAGAAAGAAGTGAGGATATAGCCAATAAGCTCCTTGAAAGAAACATCTCTGTAACCCCTACCCTTTGGTTAATGGAGAGCTTCCCCAAGCAGAAGTTCAATCTTAGAACTGCCCTTAGCCAAATAAGACTCTCCTATGCTAACACAGGTCTAGTGCACGGAACTCCCATGGCCAAACGAGCCATAGGCTGGGTGCCTGGCCGTAATACCTATGAAAGGCAGGATATCACTGATCCGGAAAGAAAGAAGGGAATCCTTATCTACTGGGAGACCTATGCGGAAGCCTGTCGCATCCTACTTAGCAAGATGGCCGAGAAAGGCGTCAATATCATGGCAGGCACAGATGCAAACGTCCCCATAGCGGTACCCGGTTTCTCTCTACATGATGAGCTGGTATCCATGAACAATGCGGGAATGACACCCACACAAGTCTTAAGATCAACTACCATCAACCCTGCTAACTGGCTGGATCTCAAATCCGGAAAAATCCTTCCTGACTACAGAGCTGACCTTGTGTTACTGGCGAATAATCCCCTGGAGGATATAGCTCATACTACGAGCATAGAAGCTGTATTCGCAAAGGGTGCCTACTTTGACCGGGAAATGCTTGATACTATGCTTGAGTCCGTCAAACAGGCGAATCAAGAAAGTAAGAAAATGTGATTAGGCCTGAGATACCTTTTATATGTTATACTCTATTCCTCCTTTCTGTGAAATACTACTCTTAGTGGTTCCACGGAAAGGAGCGTTTAGGAGTTTCTCTATTTATAATTCTCCCTTAAGTTTTTCTCTATTTTTTTGGAGCATTCCTGCTATCCACTCAGCATTATAGGTGGGATCTACTTCTAATGCCTTCTCATAGCTCTCAAGAGATGATTTATACTGTCCATGTAAATAGTAGGCTTCTCCTAAACTATCATAAGGATTAGGTCGATCAGGAAATTCAGAGACGAGTAGCTTCAAAATTTTGATAGCATCCTCCAATCTGTCATCAGCTATCAGTGCATACCCAAGTGTATTCAACTCCCACTCGTTTTTAAACTTATACCTATCGGGAGCAGTCTCTTTCAAGCGATAATAGTAGCTTATGGCCTTGTCAATATCATGGTAGTGATTCTTCCTGAGTTCATAATCAATAGAGATCTTAGGTAATGTGTAGGGCTTATTTCTCAAGATATTCTGAACAGCTACACCCGCTTCAGCTAAAGGAAGTCTCCTTCCATTATTTGTGAGAATAATGATGTCTCTATCATTTATCAGATCATGCATCATGATATTAAAAAATCCTCCATAAGCACCCGTATGGCCTACTACCCCTTCCAGGTCATCATTACAGATAAATAAGCCAAATCCATAATTCCACTTATACCCCCCAACCGGATCAAATAATGGTTCTCCTGAATTAGTAGTAGCTGCCTCCCAGGCCTTCGATCTCTCATCCAGATCTATCAATAGGTCTGTATTGAAGGATTGGGTCCATCTAAACAAATCTTCCGTAGAAGAATAAATACCATTAGAACCATACGTCAACACATTAAAATCGGCCTTTTCCCCATACCCATTGAACCCTATGGATCTATTATGCCTGCTGTAATCATCCTCACTCATAACATAGGTATTGGTCATCCCTAAGGGACCCCATACGTGTTCTTGTAAGAAGGCTTCAAAGTTTTGACCAGACACCTTTTCTACTATCATAGCCAGCATCATATAACCAGAGTTACTATACCTCAGATCTGTTCCAGGTTTAAACATTAAGGTGTCCTCTTTAGCCTTAAGAAAATTCTGAAAGATATCCTCATTGGTTAGGCCGTCAGGTTCTCCATAGTGGGTTCTCTTTAAGCCAGAGCTGTGCTGCATAAGTTGCTTCACTGTAATTTCATGCATATGAGTTGGCAACTCTGGAAAAATTTCTTTGACCGACGTTTCATAGGTAAGTTTTCCCTGATCCTTCAATAGCATAATGGCGAAGGCGGTGAACTGCTTAGAGATAGACCCCAAACAAAAGGAGGTATTAGGATCCAAGGGAATATCCTTTTCAAAATCAGCTAATCCAACCGACCGCTGGAAAATAATTTCCCCTTTCTCGGCGACAAGGATATTCCCATTAAACATCCCATTCTCTTCACAAAAAGCTACCAAATGTTCGATTTCAGAAACTCTGTCCTGAGCCCTCAAAGGAAGAATGGATATACATGCAATAAACAGTAGTAGTGCTTTTATTTTCGTCATTTTACTATGGTTGATGTATACTGATGGAGTTAGGATGCTTTGGCCATCTTCAATTGTAAGTAGAACTAAGTCTTTAGTTTTAGGTTTACTCCCTCTATCTATAAATGTTACATTCAACTTGAAAGCATAGCAAAGGCTATGGAGATTTTATCAGACTTAAGGCTCTTGTCAGGGCCTCCTTTGCCTTTACTACGTGATGCGGTAGAGCCCCTTTCCCTTCCCAGCTTTCGATAGTTCTCGGTAGAAAGGGAGCAGCAGGTATAAGGGCTAAACTTTATCCAAAAACTCACCCAATTACACCCATTTTATCCTTATTTCTCAGCTAAGAGCAGGCTCAACTTTCACTAAGTTGAAAGGGTAATTTGCCCTCCTTTTGAGGAGGGCTAAGCTAAAATATGGAGATATGATTTACTTGATTACTAACCTCTATGCACCTTCCCTCCTAATTCTTTTCTGATGTTCTGGTCCCAATCCTCATACAGAATACTCAGCAAGATCACGTCCTCTCTGCTTTTCCCATCCTTTGCAATCAGAAAGCTTCTTAGGAGGCCTTCTTCTTTACAACCTACACTTTTCATGGCGGCTATGCTGGTAGCATTGTTCGCATTGGCGCCAAAGCCTATGCGTTTGATATGCATCTGATCGAAGAGAAACTCGAAGAGAAGGTATTTATTCGCCTTGTTGAGACCTGTTCCTTGAAACTTCTTCCCAATCCAGGTATGACCTATTTTGATGTTCCCAAATAGAGAAGAATACTCATAAATACGAGTCATCCCAGCAATTTCATTTGTCCGTACATCCTTGATCACAAAAGGATATTCTTTTCCTTTCGCTTTCATATTTAGCGCACGGAGAAAGTATTTTTCAAAATTATCCTGCCCGTAACCAGGTTCAGTGAAGTAGGTCCAAATATCCTGGTCATTACTCGCAGCAAATAAGGCCTCCTTATGGCTGTTCTCCAGCGGCCTTAGCTCAGCTATTTCATTTGTGAGAATATAGGTCTTATTAAAATCCAGCATACCTTCTCTTATTGAATATCTTCCTGATGTTCTTTTGCAGACCTAAACCCAACTAGATTCCCATCCGGATCACGGAATTTAGCTACCGTCCCCCAATCACGTTCCATATAGGTATAAGAGATGTTGTGTTGATCTAGCGCATTGCAAGTTTTCTTTACATTTGACACATTCATTCTAAGGCAGGTTCTGTCTCTTTCAGGAATGCTACTTTCCGTATGTTCAGTCTCATCATCTATTTCTACCATGAGGTAACTTCCGTGGAAATCAAAGCAGGTAAGGGTTTCTTTTTTATAAAGAATAGGTAACCCCAGAATTTCTCCATAGAAGTGCAGACAGGCCTCGTAGTTAATAGTATACAGAATGAATCCTGTTTTGTCTATTTGCATCTGCTTGAGTTGATCCTTTCAATAAATAAAGGATAATTCCTGAAGCAGTCAAAAGACCGAACCACCCTAAGGTAATTCTCTCGTAAGCAAATGTCTTTCCTTAGAGTCTATTCCTGTGGGGATGACTTGATAAATCTCCAGACCAAGGCCAGCATAACCACAAATAAAATCAGAGTGTACACAAAGGCTAGCCTAAGCCCAATGGTATCTGCCAAAAATCCGATAAGAGGAGGTCCCACAAAAAATCCTGAGTACCCCACCGTTGTCGCCATGGCTATCCCCACTCCAGGTGCTACCCCAGGGGCATTGCCGGCAGCTGAGTAGACAATAGGCACCACTGTTGCCAGTCCTAATCCTACCAGAAATATCCCAACCAAAGAGATATAAGGACCCGCAAAAACGATCAGAAGAGATAAGCCTAAAACGGATAATATAGAGTCTATTAGCAGCACATTTCTACGGCCAAACCTATCAGTAATGGGATCACCCAAAAATCTACCCGCCGTCATGGCCACTCCAAAGGAGGTAGCTGCCAGCGTACTAAAGGCCTCGTCTACCTGGGCTACAGTATTCATAAAAATGGCAGACCAGTCAGCCATAGAACTTTCTCCACTCATCCCACAAAATGCGATGATTCCTAATGGCAAAATAGCTTTGGTAGGTAAACGGAAGTGTGATTCTTCTTCTCCCTGGATGGTAGGTTCGTCTTTAATCAGATTAAGTCCAGCCCAGATTAAAAACGCAAAACCCACTACGGATACCACAAGAAGATGATACCCCAAAGAGGTTTCGGCCTGCACAAAGAGATAAGCTACTCCTCCGGCTGCAGCCATACCTACGCTAAAGATGGCATGGAAGGAGGACATAATGGATTTACCCCATTCTCTCTCTACTAGTATTGCCTGTGCATTCATGGCCACATCTAAGGCTCCACTAGAAAGCCCTATAAGGAAGAAGATACCTGCCGCCAGACGTGAATCTGGGAATATCAACATCTGACTAACAAATACACAGAAGGCGAGCCCAGTGGCTATGGTGATATTCCTGGTTCCATATCTTAATGTGAGCCAACCAGAGAAAGGCATGGATACAAGTGCTCCTGCTGCCATGATGAGCAGCAGAAAGCCCATACTGGTTTTGTTGATATCAAAATAGGTTAGCAAGGCAGGTACCCTTGCGGCCCAACTTCCATATAAGAAGCCATTCACGAAGAAAAAGGCTGAAACGGCTATACGGTGTGTCCAGAGCTTGGCATTCATAGGCCGCCAAATAACACAAAAAATTGTTTTGTCCGACTAAGGAGGAAACTTTTCTAACAAGTGGGAACAAAAGGAAAGCCCTCAGACCTTAGGTTAAGTCTGAGGGCTTGATAGGATATCTTTCTTTATACTTAGACCTCTAGCTTCTCTTCCTTATCATACTCAACATGAGGACGATACTTTTGGAAAGGTATTTTTAGGAGAGCTACCACATCATTGGTTTCCTTATAGTCCATGTGGGTATCTACCCCATAAACCAGCTTCTCATTATCCACTTTCTTATAAGTCCCAAACATTCTGTCCCAGAAAGAGAAGATGTTTCCATAGTTAGAATCACTGTAAGGCATACGATAGTGGTGGTGTACTCTATGCATATTGGGAGTACAGATAACCCAAACTAAAGCATTGTCCAGCCAGTCTGGCATCTTCACATTAGAGTGATTAAACTGGGTTAAGACCACTGACATAGTCTGATACAGGAAGACAATCCACATAGGCGCACCTACAATTAGGACTGCAGCTGTGGTGAATACGAAACGGAAGACACTTTCTCCAGGATGGTGTCTGTTAGCGGTAGTGGTATCTACATTCTGGTCTGTATGGTGAATGAGGTGGAATACCCACATCCATCTGACCTTATGCTCTACATAGTGAACCAGCCATGCGCCTATCAGATCCAATAATAACAATCCGATCAGGGTGTAAGCCCAAAGTGGCATTTCCACTAGCTGCAGCAGCCCGATATCATTTGCCACCACCCAATCAGCCGTCTTCACCAGGATAAAGGCCATGGACAGGTTAATTAAGGCAGTGGTGAGTGTGAAAAATATATTGATAGCAGCATGCCTCCACTTTTTGTATTTGAAAGTAAAAAGAGGAACTGAACTCTCTATCATCCAGAAAATAGTCAGCCCTCCTACCAAAAAAACCGTCCTGTGTGAGGAAGGCATATTTGTAAAGTATTCTTGTATAAACTCCATAGTAGCGTTAAAAATGTTTAGCCCTTATATACAAATATAATAATATGACTTCTGGAACGGCATCTTGTTTGAAATTCCCTGATAATTAGCCTGAGAGATACAGAAATTGTATCTTCTTGTTTATGAAACTATCACATTTAATCTCCCTAAAGGGAGAAATAGCTCGTAGGCCTTATTTGCTATGGGGGCTTCTGCTAATTGCTGTCAAATACAACCTGGATAGACTCCTGGCACTCACCTTCAATAGACAGTGGTTTCTCACGGATTACTTTGCACATGCGGATCAGCTAGGAATAGCTGAGTTGAACCAAGATGATAGGTTGTTCTACCTTTCTATGCTGCTAGCATCCATTCCTTTTATCTGGTTTGGTACCATTCTCACCTTAAAACGTCTTCGGGATGCAGAGTTAAGTCCCTACTGGGTATTGGTCTTTTTTCTGCCCTTCATTAACCTACTGATGTTCGGAATACTAGCACTTATACCTGGTAAGGAGGAATCCAAGAA
>JBCDBC010000207.1:0-7294 GCA_039184535.1 Bacteroidota bacterium
CGGATGGTCTGAGTATGAAGATGGTATGGATGATCTCCCAGCTAGTGTTAGGGATGCTCAGAAGCCGGTTCTTACAGCAACAAATCCTAATGTTGATGGCCTATTAAAGGTATGGTACAATCAGGTACAGCAGGTTTCCGACCTAATGCTAACAGACATCAATGGTCGTCTATACCATCGTGAAAAGATAGGTACTGATAAAAGAGTTTTTGGTCAAAGAGTATTAGATGTATCCGGATTGTCCCAAGGAATTTACATTGTTCAATTAAGAAGCGGGAAAACTACTTCTTACAGGAAGGTATACATTCAATAAGTAGTTAGTGAACTTATTCTATAAAAGGACAATAAAATGGCAGACTGCTTAAGTAGTCTGCCATTACTTTTTTTGCCTTACTTTAGGGTTTTCAGGTGATATTAAACAGCATGCTTCCTGACATTGGTCATTAGCTGGGATCCCTTTCCTTTCCATCTTGGTTTTATAATCAACAAGCACAGAATTATGAAACCAATCATTCTCGTTCCAACCGATTTTACAGAGCTCGCCAAGGCGGGGATCACCTACGCTTGTAATCTGGCCAGCCATATTAATGCAGAAGTGCAATTAATGCATATCTACCCATATCCCTCCATACCCGCCGAGGTCCCCAGTGATTTCATGCATGCTGGAAGCGAGCAACTAGCAAAATCTGCTTCAGAGAGGATATCTGGGATAATTGAAGAATGCTCAGGAAAATTTCCTGGACTGGTATTCAAAAAAGTCCTAGACCAGGGGCCTATAGTCAGTAATATCACCCAATATGCTGAGCAAGAAAATATTTCGTTGATTGTGATGGCTTCTAATGGGGCTGAAGGGGTGAGAAAATGGTTTGTAGGCTCTTTTTCTGCAGGAGTAGTGGAATATGCGAAGGTACCAGTGTTAATTGTACCAGATGAGTATACGGGAGAAGCTGTTCCTTCAAAAATAGTTTTTGCCACCGACTATGCTGCTGGGGAACCTGGACCATTAAGAGAAGTTATAGCGCTAGCCAAAATGATAGATGCTGAAGTGCTAATTACTCATGTGAATTTGGGGGGAGAAAGTCTTCCAGATGAAATGTTTGAATGGTATAAAGAAAAAATAGAGGAAGAAATCTCCTATCCGCGGAAGTCTTTTTATCTGGTCAAAGGGGAAGAGCTTCAAGAGACACTAGAATCATTTGTACAGCTTAAAGAGGCTGATATGATGGTGATGTCCATCAAGGAGAGAAGTTTCTGGGAAAGAGTACTCAGCAAGAGTGAAACCAAAGAAATGGCCTATCATCCACCAGTTCCCTTACTGACATATCATTTGTCAGCCTTTACTAGGGAAGGTACACAGCAATCAGCCTGAGCTAGACTAAGGATACAGTTGCTTTGTAAAGAACAACTATTTTATAGCTAGGAAGTGAGATGAATTGAAAGAAATTCATCTCACTTCTTGGTATGAATAGTGAGGATAGAAGCTTCCATTAATTTCATAGAATGCTTGCCTGATTCTGCAAACTAGCGTAGGGGCTTGATCTTTATATTCTTAAACCAAACTCTGTTGCCATGATCTTGTAAGGCAATTTTTCCACTTTTGGCAGTTCCATAGCCAGGGTAGTTTACCCATTTACTGATCTTGCGTCTTTCCTCCCAATCCTCCGACCATTGTTTATAGCTAACGATCAGTTCTCCATCTAAGTAGTGTTCTACCAGAGAGTCATTTATGATGATGTGAGCATGGTGATATACATTGGCTCCCTTGAAAGCACTTTTCTGAGGGGGATGCATATCATAGTTGGCGGCAGTTAGCTGGCCGTCCTTTAGGTCTCCTGGATATCCAATGTCGTCTATCAGTTGGTACTCTGGGCCCGTTTCAGGGGGACCTTCATAAAGGGAATTCTCAATTACGCGGTAGATGATCCCACTATTGCCTCCTTCTGCTACTTTCCATTCCAGGCTGAGCTCGTAGTTTGTATACTCATTATTGGTCGTAATGTCTCCACCCGCAATTTCAGGATCATTGGTAAGCTGTCCCGCTTCTATCATCCATCCAGAAACACTGTCCTGACCATAGCTGTGCCATCCGTCCAAGCTGTTTCCATCAAATAATAACTGCCAACCCTCATCCACCTCTTCAGGGCTAAGGAGATTTTCTGAAACCACCTCTGCTGAAACTTTCGTTTGATCTTGGGATTCTGTTCCTGAATTCTGGCAGGAAACAAGGGAAAAAAGGAGAAATAGAGTTAATAGGGATAATGCTTTCATCGATATGCATGTTAAAAAAATTGAGACACTGAGAAATTTTATTGTTTAATAAGTGGCTAAAGCTGCACACTATATTGAAAATCGCATCTTTCAGAAAAATTAATAGTTCATCTATTCAATATAAATTTAAGGCCATTCACTATCCAAAAGCTTCCCCCCAATAAAAGGCCCTCATTCCACTGAGTAAATCTGACCTTATTGTAAGGTGCTTACTCCCCATCGGCATTAAAAGATGCCAAATGTTTAATCGCAAACAAAACAATGTATGAACAGCCACATGCAATTCGAGCTACTAGGACTAGTTGAAATTGAACTAGTCCTTAGAAAAGGGGGAACTCTTGAGCAAAAAGCCATTAGTTATCTTTTTTCTAAGTGGGACTATCTTGTAGATCGTCATCACAGAAGGTATAGAACACTTCTTTCAATAGAGGATGTTTGGGATATCTTCACAGATGCCTTTCTAGTGTACGTCAAGTTAGTAAAACTTGGCAAGTTTGAATCTCGCCATGAGAAATCAGCTGTGGGATTTATCCAGCAAACCATGAGATTTAGGGTGATTGACAGAATGAGAAAACTTACCAATCAACCTTATCTGGAAGATATCACACATTTAGAGAATGTATGGTATCAGCCCATGAGAGAAATGCTTGATTGGGAACTGGTAGATCATTGTATGGACAAACTTCCTGAAAGAGGGAAGAAAATCCTGAATCTTTGGATGGATGGATATCATATGGACGAAATAGCTGATAAAGTAGGATTGGCGAATGCGAATAGTGTTGCGGTTACGAAATGCCATACCTTGAAAAAGGTTGTGAGGATGTATAATCAGGTCAAGGGAAAGGAGCTACAGTTACAATATAATTGGGCAGCAGCTTAGGAAGACCTGAAGTGGCGAAAAAAGCAGGGCTTCCAATGAATAGGGGCCCTGCTTTTTAATGGTAATACTAGCTATATCGTTCAACTACACTATCCAAAATACTCTGCCGGTGCCGGATTTTCGGACTCATCCTGATCCTGGAAGTACTTATCACGATTATTCTGATAATCACTTTCTTCATCAGAACCTTCCTGCTCATCAGATTCTGGCTTGATCTGGGCTGAACCCCATCCCAAATGTTCACTCATATATCTGCTAAACTTCATCACTCTGTAGTAGAGTACCGGTACAAAGAGCAGGGTTACCAGAGTTGCAAACCCTAGTCCGAAAATAATGGTCCATGAAAATGGTTTCCAGAATGCTGCATTATCTCCCCCAAAGAATATCTGTGGGTCCAATGAAGATAACAGGGTCCCAAAGTTCAGGTTAAAGGAAACGGCCAAAGGAATCAATCCTAGTATGGTGGAACTCGCCGTAAGAAGTACTGGAGTAAACCTTACCGCTCCACCTTCAATGACAGACTCTTCCAAACTTCTTCCTTCTTTTTCCATGATTCTGAAAAAGTCCATGAGAATGATCCCGTTATTTACCACAATTCCGGCAAGAACTACTATTCCCATTCCGGACATTACCACGGAAAAATCCATGCCTGTAAGTCCGTATCCCAGAAATACTCCAGCCACACTCAGAAATACCTGACTTAGTACAATGAGTACATTGCTGAAGGAATTAAACTGAGTTACCAGTATCATGAATATAAGCAGAACAGCTACCCCGAATGCGCCTGAAAGGAAGCCCATTTCATCCTGCTGCTCGAGCACGATTCCTCCAACTTCTATATCCACCAAAGGGCTGTTTCTTCCCTGCTTCTTAAATACACTCACCCAGTAACGTAGTTCCATGAAAATGGCGTTAGGGTCAGCATCTGACAGGATGTTGGAAGAAATGGAAACAGATTTTTCCAGGTCTTTTCGGTTGATTCCCCCATAATCAGAACTGAGTGTGAAGTCAGCTACAGCGGAAATAGGAACAGATTTGAAAGAACCCGTAGACTGATCCATGTAGCGAATATCCATATTCATCAGGGTGTTGATATCGTTACGGTATTTCTTTGCCAATCTCACCTGAATAGGATACTCATCTTCCTTATCCCTGAACTGGGCGGCTTCTGATCCGAATACTGCTCCTCTGAGCGCCATCCCAATCTGTCCTGAGCTGATTCCCAACTCAGATGCCTTCTGTCTGTTAATGTCAATCAGGAATTCCTGCTTCTTATCATCCACATCCCACTTTAATTTCTCTATCCCCTCTATATTCACGGAATCCAGGAACTGGAAAAGATCGGTACTTTCTTCCATAAGCGCGGCAAACTCTTCTCCCTGAAGAGTAATCTCCACAGGTGCTGCACCCGGAGGGCCTGTAGGCTCTCTATCTACAGTCACTTTAGTACCATAGATTCCCTTGACATTCTCTCGTAACTCTTCAAGAATCTTCTTGGTAGAAGCGCCTTTTCTGTCCTTAGCTTGTACAAACTCTATGGTTACCCTTCCCTTATGAGGCTGAGACGTTCCCTGATCAAAGGAATTGGCATCACCAGCACCTATCCCCACATTAGAAATGATGGATTTCACTAAGGGATTATTATCCCCTAAGGTTGTGTAGACTATCTTCTCTAGTTCCTTGGTTACGGAATCAGTGGCCTGAATATCTGTACCACCTGGCATTTCATTGTAGACATACACAAAGTTAGGATCTGGTTCAGGGAACTGAACGAATCTGATGTCTCTGGATCCAAAGATCATGAAAGAGATGATCACTAATCCCAGAGAGCCCCAAAGTACCAGATTGCTATGCCATGTCTTAGCGATAGACCAGGCTATGATATTTTTATATCCATTCTTGATGGCTGGTATAACATTTTGTTGAAACCAGTTTACAGCATGTATAATGGCATATTGGTACAATACCACGAAAATGGCCATGAAGATGAGGAGGTTCCCCATAGCAGGCGTGGCGTCAAACATGAGAATAATCCCCGTGGCTAAGCCTCCCAGGATAAATACCAGCCCATTTCTTGCTGCCTTTTTGGGATCAGATTTTTTGATAACTACAGACTGATAAATATAACCTACCAAGCCTGCAAGTATCGCCAACCCTCCAACCATAGGAATTCCAGGTAGATGGAACAGTATTCCCAGGAATACTCCTATTCCACCATAAATAAGTGCATTTTTTCTCGCGACCTGAGGATCACCGGCCTTTCTCATAAAAGTAGCAGCAAACACCGGATTGATGATATAGGCTACAAAGAGGGAGGCGAATAGGGTGATGATCAGAATTACCGGAAGATACTTCATAAATTCTCCTACCAGTCCCGGCCAGAATAATAGAGGCAGGAACGGACAAACCGTAGTTAAGGTCCCTGCAAATACAGGGGCTATTACCTCTCCGGCTGCTTTCTTGGCGGCAGAAACTATGGGAAGTCCCTGCTCCATGTAAATACGGTAGGTATTCTCAATGACTACAATCGCGTTATCTACCACTATCCCCATGGCGAGAATAAAGGAGAAGAGTACGATGATGTTAAGAGAATATCCTAAGGAAGGAATGAAGAGAAATGCAATGAAAGAAGAAAGGGGTACGGCTAGTCCTACGAAAAGGGCATCTCTGATTCCCATGAAGAACATGAGGACTAGGGTTACCAGAATGAAGCCGAACACAATGGTATTGGTCAGCTCATTCAGCATGCCTATGGTGAGGAGAGATTGGTCCCCGGTAACCGTAATGGTCAAACCTTCAGGAAACTGCTTTTCCTGCATCTCTTCAAGTGTAGCTTTGATTCCATCTGCTGCTATCACCAGGTTTTCTCCAGCTTTCTTGATCACATTCAGGGTGATCACAGGATTTCCTTCATAGCGGGCATAACTTTCTATGTCCTCAAAGGTGTCTCTTACATCCGCAATTTCTCTGAGGTAGGCTACATCCCCCTGTCCCGAACGGATCAGCAGATTCTGAACTTCACGTACATCCTGAAATTCTCCATTGACTCTGATGGCAATCTTTTGCTGGCTAACATCCAGCTCACCACCTGAGATGATGACATTCTCACCTGATATGGCTTGCTCTATGTCATTCATGGTGATACGGTTGGCCTGCATTTTAAACAGGTCTACATTCACCTGAATCTCACGTTCTCTGGTTCCGACTATATCTGCTCTCAGGACTTCCTTCCGCTTCTCCAGCTCATCCTGAATATCCTCTGCATATCTCTTTAGGGTTACATTATCAAAGTTTCCTGAGATGTTAATAAACATAACAGGAATCTCGGAGAAATTGATGTCAGTAACACTGGGTTCATTAGGTAGGTCTGTAGGAAGTTCTCCCTTTGCCCTGTCTACTGCATCCTTAATGTCCTGCTTGGCTTCTTCCATCTCTACGCCTGTCTCAAACTCCACAAAGACCATGGAGTAGTCCTGGATGGAAGTACTGTTGATCTTTTTGATCCCCTCAGTCCCTTTGATCTCCTTTTCTATTTCACGGGTAACCAGGTTTTCAATGTCTGCTGCTGAAGTACCTGGATAAGGGGTAGAGACATAAATAACCGGGAACTTTACTTCTGGAAAGTTCTCTTTGGGAAGGCCATTATAGGTAGCCACTCCCAGGATGGTCACGAAGATGGCCAGCAGAAAGATCGTCGTTCGATTATCGATTGCCCAACTGGAAGGGGCAAATTCTCTGAATGATCTTTTTTTCATGTCGAGTTGGTTTAATGGTAATCGGATCGGCTAAACATTCCTTATCTCTCCGCCAGTCCCGATTGGATATTTAACAATTGACCATCATTCAAATCCTGGAATCCTACTGTGATCAGGTAATCTCCTTTCTGAAGTCCTGATTCTATCACGATCTCATCTTTATAGTTGAGGCCTGTGGCTACTGAAGTTCTGTTAGCTCTCCACTTTCCTTCGTCATCTTTAGAGGCAGTGTAGACAAAATCACTTTCATCTGATTTCTGTACCATGGAAATCGGAATCACCACCTGGTTCTTAAGGGTTTTGTCCTGGATCGCCATTTCTCCAAACATATTAGCCTTGAAGTCAGGATTGTTAGGAAGCTTTACTTCTACCGTAAAGGTCCTGTTGTTAG
>JBCDBC010000208.1:0-7294 GCA_039184535.1 Bacteroidota bacterium
AACAACTTTCTCACACTATATCGGCCTACACCAGTGGGGAGATTTCCCGTAAGTCGCCTGTTATCGTGCAGTTTGCGCACAACATGGTTAGTGCTGAATCCGACCTGAATGCACTGGAAGAGCAACCATTTTCTTTCAGCCCGCATGTTAAAGGAAAGGTAAAATGGTTAGATGAACGTACCCTACAGTTTTTGCCGGAAGAACCCCTGGCCTCTTCACAGCAATACCTGGCTACCCTGAACTTGGCTTCATTAGCTGAACAGGAGGATGACCAACCCTCTAAATTTCATTTCCAGTTCAAGACCAGAGACCAGGCGCTGAACATGCTGCTTACAGGTGTACAGACACTGGATCAGAAAAACTTTGAATGGCAGAGAGTAAGTGGGAAACTCATCGCAAGGGACTTTATAGAAGAGCAAAAGCTGAAGAATTTATTAGAGGCCAAACTGGGGAGAAAGGCCATGTCTATCAGTTGGGAGGAGATGACAGATCAGTTTGAGCTTCCCTTTTACATAGACAGTGTGCCCAGAACAGATCAAGCTGCCCAATTGGAACTCAGGCTCATGGGGAGCAAGATACTGGAAGGAAGGGACAGAAAGGAAAGCGTAAGCATACCCGCCTTAGGCGTATTCTCCCTCACCAACGTGCGTAGCCTGAAAGGCAAGCAGAAAGGCCTGGCCCTTGAATTCTCGGATCCACTGACATATACCCAGGAACTGAAAGGCCTTATCCAACTAGAAGGTGCCCAAACCACTCAGCTAATAGATGGGAATACGGTCTTTGTTTATCCCAAGAAACCATTAAGTGGGGTATACAAACTCCATATTTCTGCGGGGATCAAGAATGTAAATGGTACACCCACCAAGAAGGCCCTTCATAAGAAGGTATTGTTTGAAGATGAGCTACCAGCTATTAAACTGGTCGGTAAAGGGGCCATCATTCCGCAAGCAGAGAAGCTTCCCTTCATCTTTGAGACCTATGGGCTGAAGTCAATAGATGTACGCGTGATCAAGATACTGGAGAAAAATATCCCGCAGTTCTTCCAGATCAATAGAATGGATGACCATCAGGAACTCAAGCGCGTAGGAAAGCATGTGCTCACGAAGAAGATAGAGCTGGGAGAAGAGAGCAGCCTGAACATGAATACATGGCTACGTCATTCACTAGATCTGGGAACACTCATCAATCCTGATCCCGGTGCCATTTATGAAATAGCCTTAGGCTTCAAAAGATCTTATACGGGCTACGCCTGTGCAGAGGAGGACAAGGAAAAAGATATGCTAGCCCTTCCAGGCAACTGGGATACCTATACCGGAAGTTATGAATCCAGCTTTTGGGATTATTACTACTATGACTACGAAGATTATAATGATCCCTGTAAGAGAGCTTACTATCAGAATGATCGCATAGCCAAGAGAAATATTCTGGCCTCTGATCTGGGAATTCTCGCGAAAAGAGGAGAAAAAGAAGTTCTCTACACCATTACAGACCTAAAATCTACGCAGCCTCTTCAGGGTGTGAAACTGGAAGTATATTCTTATCAAAATGAGTTGGAAGGGACCTACACCACTGACAGCTTGGGACAGGTAAGCGGCCCTTATAAAAATAGACCTTATCTCCTCATTGCTAAGCAAGGGAAGCAGAGAGGCTACTTGAGAATGGATGATGGCTCTGCCTTATCCATAAGCCGTTTTGATACGGATGGGCAGGCTGTGAAGGAAGGGATCAAGGGATACATGTATGGAGAAAGAGGCGTTTGGAGACCTGGAGATGACATCTTCCTCACCTTTGTACTTGAGGATAAAGAGAATAGACTACCTGACAATCATCCAGTAGAATTTGAACTGAAATCACCGGAAGGAAAAACGGTAGTCAAGGAAGTGGCCACCAATGGCGTGAATGGTTTCTACGCTTTCTCACCTGCTACAGAAGTGAACTCACCTACAGGTACCTATCTGGCCTCAGCCAAAGTAGGGAATCAGATATTCCGTAAATCTATAGCGGTAGAAACAGTAGTTCCTAACAGGCTGAAATTAAATCTGGACCTTCCCGTCAAGAGCCTCAGCAATTCTGCCCAACGCCAAAAAGGAACGCTACAAGTAAAGTGGCTGCATGGTGCACCTGCCTCTGGTTTGAGAGCAGAAGTAAAAGCCAAGTTGTCTACCAGAGAAACCTCATTTCCTGGATATAAAGAATTCAACTTTGAAGACCCTGCCAGAAAGTTTAGCTCAGAAGAAATGGTGCTCTTTGAAGGAGATCTAAATGATGAAGGAGAAAAGTCCTTCCCCATTGCCATCAAGGCCAATAAATCTGCTCCAGGAAAACTGAAAGCTGATTTTAGTTTGCAGGCATTTGAGAATGGAGGAGGCTTTAGTAGAGAGACCTATTCCATAGACTTTGATCCCTATGAAGTCTACATAGGCGTGAAAACACCTAAGGGGGATCTGCGTAGAGGAATGCTGTTAACCGACGAGGATCATGAAGTAGAAATAGCCACCGTAGATGTAAATGGAAAACCCGTTTCGAGTGATGGAATCGAGCTTAGCTTATACAAGCTCAAGTGGAGATGGTGGTGGGATCAGAATGGGTCTGATAATCTCATCAACTATCAGGGAGAAGTAAACGCTACAGAAATCCAGTCAGCTACCATCAACACGGTAGATGGAAAGGGAAGCTGGAAGCTCAGAATAGACTATCCTGAATGGGGTCGTTACCTGATCCGTGTAAAAGAACCCAACGGACATATCTCTGGAAAGATCATTTACATGGATTGGCCGGGATGGGCTGGAAAAGGAAGAAAAGAAGGCATGGGAGGAGCTGCTATGCTTCAGATCTCTGCAGACAAGCCCAGCTATCAGGTAGGAGAAACCGTTACCCTGGATATACCTGGTAGCTTTAATGGGAAAGCCTTGGTGAGCTTGGAAAGAGGCCACAAAGTCTTGGAGACTAAGTGGATTGACGTGCAGGAAGGAAGCACCAAATACAGCTTCACGGCCACAGCAGACATGACGCCCAACCTTTACGCTAGCGTCATTCTCTTACAGCCACATGCGCAAACCAAGAATGACCTACCCATCAGAATGTATGGAGTGGTCCCCATAGAAGTGGTGGACCCTGCTACCCGCATTCAGCCTAAAATTCAGATGGCTTCTACCCTTAAGCCGATGAAGCCCTATCAACTACAGGTGAGTGAAGCCACAGGAAAGCCCATGACCTACACGGTAGCTGTAGTAGATGAAGGCCTACTTGGGCTAACAAGATTTAATACGCCAAGTCCATGGGATCACTTCTATCAGAAGGAAGCCCTCAAAGTACGTACCTGGGACATCTATGATTATGTGTTGGGTGTTTACAGTGGCAAGATCAACACCCTCCTTAGTGTAGGTGGGGGCCGTGGAGATCAGGCACCAGACCTAACCAAGCTAAACAGGTTTAAGCCCGTAGTAGAATACCTGGGGCCCTTTACCCTGGAAGCAGGACAAACCCGTTCGCACAGCCTGAACATGCCTAACTATGTGGGAGCTGTAAGAGCTATGGTAGTGGCTGGAACCCCGGAAGGGGCATATGGACAAGCTGAGAAAAGCGTACCCGTTACCCAGGAACTTATGGTATTGGGAAATCTTCCAAGAGTCCTCAGGCCGGATGAAACCCTACAGCTACCTGTGACAGTCTTTGCCAGAAAAGATGGCCTGGGACAGGTAAATGTGAGCATAGGCACAGGCAAGAAATTGAAAACCTTTGGCCCAGCCGAAAAGAACCTCTTGTTTAATAAAGCAGAGGATAGGACGGTTTTCTTCGGGATAGACTCCAAGTCATTGACAGGGAATGGGATTGTAAACATAGTAGCTTCTAATGGCACCTATAGAGCCACCTACAAAGTAGATATAGAGCTGGAGGAAGTGAATCCGCCAGTGAGTAGCTTCCAGGAACTAGCTCTGGAGAAAGGAGATAAGAAGTCTCTCACCTACAGTCCTACAGGTAAAAGAGGGTCTAATGTGGCTTCCCTGGAAGTCTCAGCCATTCCGCCTATGAACCTGAACAACAGGCTTCGGTTCTTACTAAGATATCCTTACGGCTGCATTGAGCAGACTACTTCTACAGCCTTCCCGCTGGTCTGGCTAGACCGGTTGATGGACCTGGACAAAGGCAAGGGAGACAGAGCCGCCACCACCATTAAAGCTGCCATCAAACGCATACAGCTCTTCCAGACGGTTAATGGTGGACTCGCCTACTGGCCCGGCCAAACCAATGTCAATGATTGGGGGACCAACTATGCCGGACACTTCCTGCTGGAAGCCAAGGATGCCGGCTATGAGATACCCGCCAAGTTCTATAAGAAATGGCTGGCCTATCAGCAGAAAGCAGCTGGAAGCTGGTCTCCCGGAGAAACAGAGGACCAACTCATACAAGCCTACAGACTGTATCTGCTGGCCAAAGCGGGCAAGGCAGACATAGGCGCTATGAATCGTCTCAAGCAAATTCCGGCAACTCACTCCATGACACGCTGGTTACTGGGAACGGCTTATCATTTTGCAGGTCGAAAGAAGGTAGCTACTGAACTTACCCAAAAGCTGAGCTATGGGGTGAATCCATATAAAGGCTATTCTCGAACCTATGGAACTGTGCTAAGAGATCAGGCCATTATGTTATTGGCACTGTCCGAAATGGACCAGCGTTCTCGCGCTACGTCTATGGTGAAAGCCATCACAGCAGAACTGGGCACCAACAAATGGCTCAATACCCAGGCGCTTGGATTCTCTCTGGTAGCCATGGGCCACTATGTAGGGAAAGAGGGAGTAAATAAAGAGATGGAATTCTCCTATAAGGTTGGTAGAGGTAGCTGGCAAAAAGTTAGTTCTCAAAAAGGCTTATTTGAATATGCCCTGTCTAATGCAGACAGAAATACAGAAGTTCAGTTTAGAAATCAGGGTGAAGGTCTCTTATATGCCAGGCTGCTGCAGGAAGGCGTTCCTACGCAGGCGGATACCACTTCCATAGAGAAGAACATCAAGCTGGACGTGAAGTACCTGGCTTTAAATGGAAGTAAGATAGACATCAGCAAAGTCAGACAGGGAACCGACTTCATAGTGGAAGCCACGGTTACCCATACTGGCCGAGGCGGAACGTATAAAGATCTGGCCTTGAATCAGATGATCCCTTCCGGTTGGCAGATTTACAACCATAGACTGGAAGGAACAGATCCGGGAGGAAATGTGCCGGACTATCAGGACATACGTGATGATAGGGTGTATACCTTCTTTGACCTGGACAGAGGAAAGAGCAAGACTTTCCGCTTTATGGTGAATGCTAGTTATCAAGGGAATTTCTATCATCCTTTAGCTAGCGTGGAAGCCATGTATGACAGGTCTATCTATGCTAAGAAAGCCGGATACAGAGTAGAAGTGATAGACCCGGATAGCGCGGATTAAGAAAGTCTTTCTTTGTGCCTTAGCGGCTTTGCGTGAGAATATTATATCGCAAAGTCGCTAAGCAATTTGTTGTTTTATAAGTTGAAGCCGGAAGAGATTTTAGATAGACCATTCACAAGCGTTCGATTACCTCCATAAAGGAGAAACAACCACCGTCATGTATAAATCCCAGCTGATTACTTGTCTGCTCATACTAGCAGCCCTATTTCCCAACTACCTCAGTAGCCAAAATTTCGTGGATGTCATCCAAATAGGCTACCGACATGAAACGCCTAATCGCCTACAGAATGGTACCGGAGAATTTCAGACACACAATCTCCTCTTCGATGTTAATGTGCCCATTCCCCTTTCTGATAAGTCCTATCTGCTGACTGGATTAAGTGGGAACCGCCTAAGCCTGGTCCTCAACCGAGACGATAATACCAATGACTATTCTGCTGTAGCCATGAGGCTTGGCTGGAGGAAGGTCTGGAATGACAAATTCACCACCAACATCATCGCTATACCCAAGTACAGCGGCCAACTTTCCGAAGGCACCCTCAACAGCTTTCAGATGGGCGGAATCTTGCTGACAGAATACAAAAAGAGCGACACCTTTACCTGGAAGTGGGGCGTCTACTATAATGCGGAATTCTTTGGGACTTTCATTGTGCCTATAATAGGTTTCAACTGGAAATTGACAGATCAACTTCTCTTTACGGCAGACTTGCCTATCCGGGCCCGACTAAGTTTTACCGCTACAGATGACTGGAAAATGGGCCTTATGTTCAGGGGGATAGTAGGCTCATACCGCATCCAGGACACCGGCCAGTACCTGGAACAGGTCAATAACCTGGGCGCTTTATTCATGGAGTATTACCTAACGCCTAAGCTGGTCCTTCAGGGAAAGGCAGGACTGGATATAGGGAGAACCTTCCGCTTCTATGAGGAGAATGAAAAAGTGGATGCGAGAATTTCTCTGGTGAGAATAGGAGATGATAGAGACCCCATAGACCTAAATGTAAAGGACAGCCCTATGTTGGAGGTAAGGCTTATCTACAGAATTGATACTTCTAACAGGTGATATAGCCTGAGTGAATTGGAAAAGGCAAGCCAGGTGCTATCTTTCGGGAAATAAGATAACCCATATTTTCCCATGCAGCTCTTGTCCCACAAGTTGATCCTGGTTTTATTCTCCTTCGCTATGTTTGCTTGTGGAGGCTCATCATCAGAGATCACAGATGTTAATACTTCTAAAAAAACTGGTCCTGAAGCCAGCACAGTAGAGGCAGTACCTGAATATCCGGAGGGAGAAGCCGTATATGGTCTTTGTGAAGAAACCCAAATGAACTTAGCCGCCCCTGTTAAAGTAATTGCTGATAACATTACGGCGGATAAATTAGACTATAATGTAGAACCATTCTCAGACTGTTCCGGAATCTTCCACCGTTTTCTGGATAGCTTGGAGTTGAGATGTCCATCTCCTGCCTATCCCAACCCAAAACAATACAGAAGCTCACGAGAATTAGGTTTATGGTACTATAAACAAGGGCACCTGGTTCTGGTAAAAGATCCCTTGAACATGCATAAGTACATTAAGCCCGGTGCTGTCATGTTCTACGGACCCAGAGGGGTGGACGTAAGTACGATGACCATAGATGAACTGACCCGGCCCGGAGGGATCAATCACGTAGGAGTTATCGTCGAGGTAAAGAAAGATGATGATGGGGTCATTACCGGATATACCCTTTTCCACGGACAAAGACCCGGAAAGAAAGCGTCCACCACCAACTACCATAAACGTGAATACAAAAAAAGATCTGAATATCCCCCCTACGGAAACGGCACTGAGCAATGGGTAGCCGTAGCGCCTATCATTGCAGGAT
>JBCDBC010000209.1:0-7293 GCA_039184535.1 Bacteroidota bacterium
AAGACACTGTAGAAATTAGCAGGTCATCTAAAATTCTCAAGCTAGATTGGGCTCCTAGATATTATAACATAACCGGAGAGGTAAAAAGTGGGAGAGTTCCCGTCAATCAAGTAGAAATCTCACTGCTTGGGAGTAAAAGCTCAACTTTAAGCGATGTAAATGGTCAATTCATTCTCAAAATCCCCTCCAAAAGAGTTAAGAATATTTTTCATAAGATATTCTTGAAAAAGGCAGGTTACCAATCAAATGATGTTAACATTAATTTATTAGATCAAAAGGAATTCTATTCGGTACAACTAGAGAAACAATAGCTATGAAAAAGCTTTTAGCCTTTTTAGTGGTTTCCCTATTCATCCATTCGACACAATCTCAGGTATTGAATGGAAAAATCTATGATGGCTTAAGTGAAAATGGACTCAGAAGTGTAGATATAAGAGTAGATGGATTTACAGATGATTCTACAGATAGATTCGGATTATTCTCTCTATCCCTTCCGGGTATAGAAAGAG
Organism: Bacteroidota bacterium; assembly: GCA_039184535.1. Taxonomy (GTDB): domain Bacteria; phylum Bacteroidota; class Bacteroidia; order J057; family J057; genus JBCBKZ01. The sequence continues at coordinate 510 of JBCDBC010000209.1, forward strand.
GCGCATCGATTCGCATAAACCTAAATAAAGAGGGCTATTCCGTTATCAACCGAGAATCTCTGCGCCCAAGAGTTCCTGATAAAGATAGTGAACAGTTGGAAATCAGAATGTGCCCTTCCAATCAACGAAATGAGCTAGCTATTCTGTTTTATGACCTCAAAACGAGAGAAAGTATCCAACGGAGCTATGAGGCTGAAGCGAAAATTCTCGCAGGGAATATGAATTATGAAGCCATAGCTGGGCTAACCATAAAAAAGGAATTAGCAGAAAAGAGTGTAGATTCTCTTGCAGCTCGCCTGGCTCGTTTCGATCCCGAAACTTCCACAAAAGAGCTTGCTTATGCTATAAAACTTTCCCAAGAAGGTAAGGCTATAGATGCCCTTGATTTACTTGATCCTGACAAAATCGTAGACAGAATTACAGATAAAAGAGGAAAAATAGAAGAGCTAGAAAATTCAATTGAACAGGAGATAGAATCCTTAATTAGCGCAGCAGATATAGCTATTACCATTTTTCAATTTGATAAAGCTCAAAACTATTATGAAAAAGCAGTAGAAGCAGACCCTGCCAATTATGGTAATTACCTTACGCTCTGCACCTTCTTATTTGACCAAACCCAAAGTAGGATTTTATTAGATCATGCGAGGAAGATGATAGAGATTGCTAAGGATGAGATAGAAAAAAGTACCGCCTTAATATATTTGGGGAATGCTTCAGTAGGTCAAAATAGATATACAGAAGCTATCGATAGTTTTCAGGAAGCCCTTAGGATATATAGAAAGCTTACCAAGGAGAATCCGCAAAAATATGAGTCAGATGTGGCCTTAACGCTCAACAACCTGGGGAACGTTTATACAAATCTCAACCGATATACAGGAGAAGCTATCGCTAGTTTTCAGGAAGCCCTTAGGATATATAGAAAGCTTGCCAAAGAGAATCCGCAAAAATATGAGTCAGATGTGGCCTCAACTCTCAACAACCAGGGACTAGCTTATGTAGATCTCAACCGATATACAGAAGCCGTAGATTCCTATCAGGAAGCCCTGGGGATAAGAAGAAAGCTTGCCAAGGAGAATCCGCAAAAATATGAGTCCCATGTGGCCGGGACACTCAACAACCTGGGGAATGCTTATACAGATCTCAACCGATATACAGAAGCCGTAGATTCCTATCAGGAAGCCCTTGGGATATTTAGAAAGCTTGTCAAGAAGAATCCGCAAAAATATGAGTCAGATGTGGCCAGGACGCTCAACATCTTGGGGAATTCTTATGCAGCTCTCAACCGATATACAGAAGCCATAGATTTCTATCAGGAAGCCCTTGGGACATGTAGAAAGCTTGCCAAGGAGAATCCGCAGAAATATGAGTCAGATGTGGCCAATACGCTCAACAACCTGGGAATAGCTTATGCGGATCTCAACCGATATACAGAAGCCGTCGATAGTTATCAGGAAGCCCTTGGGATATCTAGAAAGCTTGCCAAGGAGAATCCGCAAAAATATGAGTCCCATGTGGCCAATACGCTCAACAACCAGGGAATAGCTTATGCAGATCTCAACCGATATACAGAAGCCATAGATTTCTATCAGGAAGCCCTTGGGATAAGAAGAAAGCTTGCCAAGGAGAATCCGCAGAAATATGAGTCAGATGTGGCCTTAACGCACAACAACCTAGGAGTTGCTTTCAAGAATCTCAGCCGATATACAGAAGCCGTAGATTCCTATCAGGAAGCCCTGGGGATATATAGAAAGCTTGCCAAGGAGAATCCGCAAAAATATGAGTCCTATGTGGCTATGACGCTCAATAACCTGGGAATAGCTTATGCAGATCTCAACCGATATACAGAAGCCGTAGATTCCTATCAGGAAGCCCTTGGGATATTTAGAAAACTTGCCAAGGAGAACCCATCTGTATTTGGCACAGGTTTAGGGAATAGTCTATATAATCTTGGTTTAGTTTACAGCAACATACTACAACTTACAGAAGCACTCTCTTACTTTCAGCAGGCTGACTCTGCTTATTCTCTTAGTAAAGGAAGCCTATCTTCTCAAAAGTGGCAGCAACATTCCAGAAATAGAATTATAGAACTCAGTCGAGTAGATGCCTTAGGAAAAGCATTAGATAACAAAGGATGGCAATATTACAGACAATCTCAAGCTGATTCTGCTAGAAAGTATTTTCTGGCTGCTATGGAGGAATACAAAGCTATTCCAGAAGATAGCCTGGATATTCAAGCGCACTATAATCTTTCCTTTCTATTTGAACATCTGACTTATGGAGAAGTAGATCAGAAAAAGACTTACCTTTACTATCAGCAAGCCGTTAACCACCGTCAAAAGGTTGCAAATACCTACCCTGAAAATATAGATATACTTTCTAGACTCGCATCAGCTTACTATAACTTATCATGGTATTCACTATTTACAAATTCTTTCAAAGAGTCTGAGTCAGCAGCTAGAAAAACCTTAGAACTTTCTCCCGAATCTACTGGCGTGATCTCCAATCTTGCTTCTGCCTTACTTCTTCAGGGCAAATATCTGGAGGCCAAATCTCTTTATGAGGAATGGAAGGATAAAGCTTGGGTAGATGATCGTTACCAAACGTTTAAAGAAGTATTTCTCTCTGACCTTAAAGAATTAGAAGAAGCAGGTATTAAGCATCCAGACGTGGATAGAATAAGAATCTTATTAAGTACTAATTAAAACTAATGTTTAGGCTGTAACAGAAAGCGCCTGCTATTTCCTCCCTCAAACTTCTGTAATAGCCCTTTGAAGGAGATAGGTTTAAATTGGTACAGAAAATCTATCCAAAATTAAGAATCCAGCCTTTTCTACGATTCCTTAAAAGTATGGGTATCCTTTTGCTGCTAAGGGTGTGGTTTGTATTTTGAGAAAGTCGTACTCTAGAAATATTTTACTTGCTAATTTGAAATTGTACAAGCCTCAGAGCTTACGGTACTAGCTATGGAAACCCCACACCTTGAACTCTCCAAACAGGTTAAAAAAGCTATTGCAGATAATGACCTTGACAAAGCCCTGGATATACTAGAGCTGTCTTTTCTGTCTGACCAGGCACTGCTGGTGAGAGCAGATTACAATCAATACCTAGAGAATAAATTAGAGGCAACAGCTGATCAAAAAGAGCTAAGGCGTATTAGAAAGCGTATACTCCAGCTAGCTAATCAGCTGGCCAAAGGGGAAGAACAGCCTGCGTTTATTCTTTGGGAGTGGGTGAGAAAAAGATCAGCAACTGTAGCAGCTTTTATGGCTGCACTTGCCTTGTTTTTAGGTAATCTCGACTCAATCTTAGAGATGACCAGTAAGTGGTTTCCATCTGATAAAGATCCTGACTGCTTAGTATGGAATGACAGGCCTTATCAGATTGGTATATCTGATTTTCGGGAAAACCTTGAAGAGACAACCTATGATTTCTCAGAAAGGATAGTCTCAAAAGTAGGTGGACTTCTTGAATCTGCTGATACTATATCTGTTCGACCTGTATCTACCTATGTCGGTATATTAGGTAATGATGGAAAAATGAAAACCGACTCTCTCGCAAGGGTCAGAAAGTCTGCTTGTATTGAAACCGGTCTGTTTGTATATGGAAGCTATAAGGATAAAAGTATATATGTCCTTGATTGCCGTATCCAGGTTGTAAATATGGAAGTGCCTAATATTTACATTGAGTTGGAAGGAACGGATAAAGAAAGATTTTTAAGCTACACTAGAGAAGAAATCCAGTTAGATATCCTGAAAGAAACTGACTTGCTGGCAGACTTTATCGCGGGTATGATGCTAAGGTATACCAATGCCTCAGATGAGGCCATAAGCAAATTAAGCAGGGTTGTAAATAGTGCGCAGCAAGCTGATGAAAGTACGTTGTCAGATGAAGCTCTAGCACTTATGGTAGGCGCATATGTAAGTAAGGGTGATGGTGAAAATGCCTTGGCAACACAGGCAAAGCTCCCACCGAGTGTCCAGAAAAGGCCTGAGGTATTATGGGATATTTCTTTAGCCCATTTACAGCTAGGCCAGCCAGTAGCTGCCGTAAATAGTGCGTTACAATTTCAAGCTAGTTTAAGAAATAGGGCGTCAAAGCAGGATAGCCTAAATACGACTCAAATTATTTTGAGTTCCATCCAACAGCTAAAGACACAAAATAAATCTATTTCACAACTACCTCAATATGCCCTGGATCTTCTACCAAAATCCAAGCGTCAGGAAATTCTGGATGCACAAGCTACAGCAGAAGTTCTAGTAACTGAGGAAAATGAAATAGAAATTATACCTCCTTTAGAAAATGATCCAGAAGATTCAATAAAACTTACAGATAACAAGGCTCAAACTGATGAAAACTCTCCTCAAGAAGCTCAAATAGCCAATACGGAAATACCTGAAACATCCGTACCAGGTGTAATGAGGACACAAGCAGATCTTCCTAATATTCCTGGAATGGTCCTCATAAAGGGCGGAAATTTTGATAGAGCAGGCGAAGCTGTAGCAGTCAGTGATTTTTACCTTGCTAAGACAGAAGTTACGAATGCACAATTCGCAGTCTTTTTGAATGCAAAGGGGAATCAGAGTGAAGGAAGCATAAACTGGTATAATGAATCAGGCTCCGGCTTAAATGTGTCTTCAGAAGCATACATAAGACATACTAATAATGGCAAATGGGTAGTGGAAGAAGGGTGGGAAAACTATCCCGTGAATTATGTTAGCTGGTATGGAGCCGTGGCCTACTGTAAATGGCTAGGAGTTAAGTACAGGTTACCTACTGAAGCGGAATGGGAGTACGCTGCTGGGGGAGGAGAAAGTGGCAGGACAGAGTGCGCAGGGACTAATAGTTTAAATGAGCTCAGGAGTTATGGGAACTATGATGGCATAGGTGGGCAGGATAGGTATGCTGGTTTGGCTCCAGTGGGATCATTCATTCGTAACAGTCTAGGCTTATATGATATGTCCGGAAATGTTCGGGAGTGGTGTCAGGACTGGTATGGGAGTTATCCTTCCGGACCACAGACTGATCCTACTGGCCCTACAAGCGGCATCTACCGTGTGATCCGTGGGGGTAGTTGGAACGACGGCGCTTCTAACTTGCGGGTAGCGAGCCGCAACAGCTGGGACCCCGACTACAGGTTCTACGATGTAGGTTTCCGCCCCGCCAGGACCCCATAGCCTTTTAGATTTTTGTCCTTTTAGTCTTTATAGTGTGCCAAAGCCCATTATTGAAGGATTAGTGAATCTATACGTGTATAGGGGTACTTTTTTCAAAAACACCTTTTTAATAGAAATAAGTGGGATTCTAAGTAGCGGATATATAGGATATAGAGTAGGTGTAAGCTATATATAGGGTAAACTTGTCCTATAAATGACATTATGTAAAGATGATCTCCACGCTCTACCACTAACATATCTGCTTGTCTGAATTCTGTTAAAAGGATTTCCATCTCTGGGAGAAAAGAGGGTAGGAGGGGGTTAGTCTTCTGTGGGACCATCTTCCCCCGACATTTCCAAATACAATTGTATTTTAAATAGGGGTGGGTAACCTGTGGCGATTCGTGAATAAGCGTTTCGATTGAAATCTGTATCTTGTGGTATGGATGAGCAAAAGAGCATGAGCGAGTTATTTGATGTGAGTTGGGATAACTTCGAGAGTTTGACGGAGGATAATTTGCGATTTGTGCTTGAGTTAGCTGAGAAAGATTTGAGGTTGACGGTTAGCGTGTATGACTTTAGTATTATGAGGGCTGACAGCTTGATTAAGCTGCTAGTTCCGTTTTCTTCCTCCTGGATTGTGTTTGCTGTTTATACGTTGGTAGAGAATCCATATACTGCCGAGATTCTTGTTCCGGCTTCAGTGGTAGGGATTATGTGCTTGCTAGTCTCGTTGTTTTTGGCGTTGGGTGTGTTTATGCCTAATAAGGTGGGAGCTGACGGATACAAGCCGAATTTGTTATTGAATGACGCGATATTGGCTGATAATCTAGAGAATAGAGATAAGAATTATCTATTCTTTGTGATTGAAGATTACTACAGACGTATTTATAAAAACGACGAGACCAATAAGAAGCGAACAAAGCGGATAAAACAAGCTATCTACGCTTTGATTGCGACTCCTATCCTTTCTGGGGTTACATTGCTAATTACGTATCTAACATAATTACTTAGGACTTTTGTCTCTGTCGGGGTTTGGTTCTGGCCTGGTTAGAGGTTTTGGACGCGAAGGTGGCAAAAAAGGCACATTTCTTCCGGGTTTTGGCACTTTTCTGGGCGGAACTCTCGTAGGTTTTTTGGGCTGTTGTTGCTCTGACATGATTCTTCGGCTAGATGAAATGTTCAAGATAATTCGTAGAGCGAGGAATCGCAAGATGCTGCTTTAGAATACAATCGTATTTAAAAAATTAAACATTTCTTGTATTGGAACCGTAATAGACTTAGATTGTTAGTGCTAAAAAAATTAGCTTATTATGAAAAGCAAAGAGCTAATACTTTATATATCAGGCAGGTTGCTTGATGACAATACGCTTGGAGCCACGAAGCTCAACAAGCTTTTGTACTATATAGATAACATTTCCTTTGCTGAGCTAGGTAACCAGGTTACGAACTTTACTTATATCAAGCAGAATCAGGGGCCAACTCCTAGCCCTGCGGAGTTTTTGCCACTGAGGGATAATATGTTAGCTGCGGGGGAACTAGGTATTAGTTCAGTACTGAATTTCACTGGATACTATACGCAAAAACCTGTAGCTAATAGATTTGCTGACATAACCCTCTTTTCGCCCCAA
>JBCDBC010000210.1:0-7279 GCA_039184535.1 Bacteroidota bacterium
CTTTAGAAGGAGTAGCCGTCCTAGTGAAAGGGACAACAATAGGTATTTTTACTGATGCTGAAGGAAAATACTCACTACAGGTTCCTGCAAACAGCACTATGTTGGTTTACTCTTTGGTAGGAATGGCTTCTCAGGAAGTAGCCATTGAGGGACGTAAAGTGCTAAATGTAACTTTAGGAAGTGATCCTTTACAATTAGAAGAAGTGATTGTAACAGGTTACGGAACACAAACCAGAAGAAACTTAACTAGCTCCATCGCAAAAGTCACAGCTGAAGAAATAGCTGAAGCACCTGTAAATGCGTTAGAAAATGCCCTTCAAGGTAGACTTGCTGGGGTGAACATTGGATCCAGCTCTGGAGCCATCGGATCACAGATCAATGTACGTGTAAGAGGGATTGCTTCTATTAATGCTAATAACCAGCCTCTTTATGTAGTTGACGGTATCATCATAGAAGGGGTACAGTCTAGACAAAATTTTGGAGGACCTGGTACTAACCCACTCGTAAACCTAAATCCAGCAGACATCGCCTCAGTGGAAGTATTGAAAGATGCTGCTGCTACTGCTATTTACGGTGCGCGTGGATCTAACGGGGTAATCCAAATTACTACGAAAAGAGGTTCTCCTGGAAAAGCCAAAGTTAACCTGAACTACTACGCTGGTTTCTCTGAGCCTACTGAACTATTTGATGTACTTACCGGAAATGAGTATGCAGGTCTTTGGAACCGTGCAGCTGAAGCTGTAGGTTCTGCTAGTAGACAGCCTGAAGATAGACCTTCTACTGACTGGCAAGATTTAGTGGTTCAGACTGCTTTCCTTCAGGAAGCTAATGGTAGCGTAAGCGGAAGTAATGGTGGAACATCTTACTTCTTCTCTACTACTTATAGAAATGAGGATAGCTACATCAGAAATACCAACTTTAGAAGATTGGCTGTTAGAGCTAACATTGATCAGCAGATTAATGATAAGTTGAAAGTAGGAATAAGCCTAGCTCCTTCACGTACACGTAACCGTAGACAAAATGAGGACAACAACGTAGCTTCTCCTATCACTTATGGAGCTTTGATTTGGCCTAATGTGGAGTCAGTAGATGACAACGGAGACCCACTTCCTGATGTTGGACAGTTTAACGGTACTCCTCTATCCAATTTAGAAGGGCAGAAAATTGTTTCTACCAGTACTCAGTTACTGAGCAATATATATATGAGCTGGGACATCCTTGACAACCGAAACTTCCGTACCGAAGTGGGAACAGAGTTTACTCAGGTATTTGATACTTACAAGGCATCTAGTATTACTACAGATGGATTCCCTATTGGTACTGGTTCGGCTAACAACCAACAGCGTCTCAATAATACAGTAACAGGTTTCTTTACCTACACGAATACTTTCGGTTCTCATGGTATTAAGTTAACTCTAGGTTCTAACTTCCAGCGTTCTGAGTTTGAAAGAATTGATGTAGATGGTAACACATTTGCTGATGACAGACTTGAGACACTAGATGCAGCTGCAGAAATTACTGGTGGTGGTGGTTTCGGAACGAGATTCTCTTTCCAGAACAACTTCCTCCGTGCTAACTATTCATTCGAAGGGAAGTACCTAGTTTCTTTTATTGGTTCTTATAATGGTTCTTCTCGTTTTGGAGAGGATAACCGTTATGGATTCTTCCCTGCAGCTTCTGTAGGATGGATTATTTCTGATGAAGATTTCTTAGCTGATAATAACATAGTAAACTTCCTGAAACTACGTGGTAGTTATGGTATTACTGGTAATGCAGAAATTGGAAACTTTGATGCTGCGGGTCTGGTAGCTTTCGGTAGAGACTACAATGGCCTACCTGGATATGAGGTATCTAGCTTAGCAAACTCTGGACTTAGCTGGGAGGAAACTGCACAGCTTGACATCGCCTTAGAATTCGGATTACTTGAGAACAGAATTAGCGGTACTATTGGATACTTCCAGAAGAATACTGACGGACTTCTGTTTGATATCCCTCAGCCCCTTACTACGGGTATAGCTACTGCTGCCAGCCAGACTGGTGCTAACAATCCTGTAATTACTACTAATACAGGTGAGATTCGTAACTCAGGATTCGAGCTTGAGTTGAGCGCTGACATCTTCGACGGAGATTTCAAGTGGACCATCTTTGGTAACATTGCGACTATCTCAAACGAAGTTATTGCTCTTCCTGACAATGATGGAGACGGAGAAGCAGATGATATCGTAAACGGTCGCCAGATCATCAGAGTAGGTGAAGAACTAGGTGCATTCTACTTAGTAGAATACGCTGGCGTAGACAGAGCTAATGGAGATGCCCTTTTCTTTGGACTTGATGCTGAAGGAAATCGCGGAACCGCTAGTTCAGCTTATTCTCTAGCTAACAGACAAATTCTTGGATCTCAGTTCCCTGACTTCTTCGGTGGTATTACCAACAACTTCTCATATAAAGGGGTTTCTCTTTCTGCATTCTGGCAGTTCTCTCAAGGGAATAATATCTATCGTAATGAGGGTAGATTTGTGGAGAATAACTTAGGAGCTACCTGGAACCAGGTAAGAAGCCAGCTTGATGCATGGACACCTGAAAATCCTGACTCTGATGTACCACAGGCTCGTCTATTTACAACGAATGGTGGGCAGCACTCTTCTCGTTACTTGGATGATGGGTCTTATTGGAGACTAAAAACCACTACTTTGGCCTATACCTTCCCAAGATCTATTACTGGAAATGTAGGACTGAGAATTTACACTACTGGATTTAATTTAATCACTATCACTGACTACAAAGGCCTCGACCCAGAAGCCAACAATGATGTAGCTGGTACAGAGTTCCAGGGAGATGTATTCTTCAGTAGACCTCAATCTCGTATGGTAGTCTTTGGAGCTAATGTTTCTTTCTAAGTTTTAATCCAAGTAAATATTATCAATCATCATGATAAAGTTTAATAAATATACATTATTCATATTGCTGCTAGCTGTCTTTGCTGTAGCATGTGAAGAACGATTAGATGAGCAGCCGCAGCAGGCCTTGTCTACAGGTTCAGTGTATTCTTCTACTCAGGACCTTGAAACTGCCTTGGCAGGTGCTTACAACGCAGCCCAGCACTCAGACTTTATGGGTTGTAATACGACCATGGTTCCAGATATCATTGCAGATAATGGAGCATGGAGAGGATCTTTTACTAGTATGATAGACGTATCTGGTCATGCTGTAACAGCTGACAACGGAGAAGTAAGAGGACTCTGGTCCATGGGATTCAGAACGATCAATAATGCTAACCTCATCCTTCAGTTTATCCCTGAGGTAACAGATGCTGAAATAGCTGAAGCTGGTCCAAGACTAAGAGGCGAAAGTTTATTCCTAAGAGGAATGGCTTATTTTGAAATGGTGAGATTCTTTGGAAAGCCTTGGAGTGGAAGTTCTACTTCTGACCTAGGAGTACCCATCATTGCGACAGGTACTTCTTCTTCAGGAGATGTATCCTTCCCTGCCAGAGCTACCGTAGCTGAGGTATACGCACAGGCTATCAGTGATTTCACTGAGGCTGCTAGCTTACTTCCTGATGCTATCGGAACAGGTAGAGCTAACCGTTTTGCAGCACTGGCTTATCTGGCTGAGATTGCATTCCAGCAAAGAGACTACGCTGCCGCAGCTAACTTTGCAGATCAAGTTATCGCGGGTCCTTTCGAGTTGAATCCTACTCCTGGTGACTATTTTACGTCAGAAGGTTCTGTAGAATCTATTTTTGATATTGCTCATACTGCTCAGGATAATCCTGGTGTGAATGGTTCACTTCCTACCTTCCATGCTGTCGGTGGTAGAGGAGGTGATGTATTAGTAAGTGAATTCTTGAAAGATGCTTACAATCAGATTGTCCCTCAGCGACAGTTAGACTTGATCACTGCTGATGGACTTACTTGTACTGACCTTAGAGTAAGCCAGCTTACTATCAATGATACTGTAAACATTGAGAAGTATGAAGGATTTGTAAATAATGATGATGACGCGCCTATCTTCCGTTTAGCAGAAATCCTGCTTATGCGTGCAGAAGCTCTGGCTCGTACAAGCGGAATCAACGCTGAATCTGTGGACCTATTAAATCAGGTAAGAGACAGAGCCCTACGTGTAGTAGATGGTGCTGGTGTGGAAAGCAGTGCTTCTGCTTATGTTTCTTATGCTGAGTCTGACTTTGCTTCAGCTGATGACCTTGTTGAGGCTATCATCCTTGAGCGTCAGGTAGAGTTAGCCTGGGAAGGTAACAGATTCCATGACTTAAACAGATTAAGTAGAACCGTTTCGAATGACCGTGCCAGCTCTGATTCTGGAGCAAATAATCTGGTATGGCCTGTTCCACAGAGAGATCTGGATGCAAACAGTTCCCTGGTTCAAAACCCTGGATACTAATCTGATTTCTTAAAGACAAAAAAGCCGCCTCATTTGAGGTGGCTTTTTTTATTGAGAGATTTTCTTTAGCTATTCAACTCTCCCTACTGCTTCAAGAATGTAAAAGAAGTTTCTCTATCTACTTGCAGCATATATATACCAGTTGCAAGATTCTCTAAGGAGAGCTTTGCCTCACTTCCGAGCAGTTCCTGCTGAATGATCACATTTCCAAGTAGATCAAATACCTGTAGGTTATGGACCCCATTTTCTAAATTCTCTATAGATAATTCATCCACTACCGGATTAGGAAAAATCTTTATGTCTATCTCCTTCTGAGGATCAATGGACACAACAGAATTACATAATGGATCTCCAGCGTTAAGTTCCAGGGGTTCTCCAAACATCAAGTCTCTATCTGTAAACGCAGCATAGTCAGGGGCATATCTTCGCATTTGGAAGGTAATGTTATTATTTATGCCTAATTCCTCCCCCTGTGAGATTGGTTGTCCACCTCTTATCGGGATGATATAATCCCAAACCACCTCATCATCAGGAGTCACTTCGAAAGCTCTGCCCCATCTTCCTGAAAGTACAAGTATATTTTCATTAGGCAGGACCTGATTACTGGAGAGTCCGGTAGAATGGAATAGAGATGAATCTTCAGGGTGAACCTCCGTTCTGCTAAAAGATGTGGGTGTGAAAGTATTATTTTCCAGGCTATAGAGACCCGTCATGGGATCTACCCCAGTCTGAAAAGTATTTACTGTAGAGACAACTGCTTCTACTCTGTTGTTAAATACGGATAGTAGGCCAAATCCTTCCTCACCAGCTTGTGCTTCCGGTTTTACCCAGCGGATATCATGTGGGAAGAATAACTGCTGATCTTCAGTAGTCCCTTGTCTGTAAGTCAATGGATTTCCCCACCTGTACAGCAGATCTCCTCCCATTCCACTTCTTCCTCCTGAGTCTGAAGCTGCTTCTTCAGTAGTAGTAGAGTGATCTATCACCCATACCTCATGAAAGTAGGGTACACTGATCAGGATCTGGTCCAGAACTGGATTATAATCTATGGCGTTAGCATGCATCCAGTCAGGATGGCCATCATGTGTATCAAAATTAATATCGATTTTCCCAGGATGATCCGCTACCACTCCGAAGTTTTCTCTTACAGGACTAAAGTCTTGTACCAAATGGTCCCAGGCATGCCATTCCCACACTACGCTATCCAGAGACGGATTATATTCCAGTATGTAGTCAGGCCACAGCTTTCCCTGGTCAATGAGGGCAGGATTCCTACCTGCCTGTAGGCTTTCTTCCAAGCTTTTGAGTTCCCAGGAAATCATGAGGACATTTCCATTAGGCATGGGAGCAATATCATGATGTAGCCTTAGGCTGTCATTATTTTGTTCAAAGCTCCAGTTAACCGTATTTCCCCAGTTTCTACTTTCAACTATGGCTCCTCCCCCACCAGCCCAGATAGAATCTACCATAGGATTCTGGTCCCTTTTACACTTTAATATGCTTCCGTTAGGCATCAAATATACCGCATTCCCAGGTCTGTAATTATCAAAGTCTGCCCACCTATGAACTACTTCCCCACAGTTATTGATCAGGAATACAGTAGACTGATTATGAGGGAAAAACAGATTAAATCCATCATAGGATTTGTCTGGATTATACTGAAGGAGGCCTACAGTTCTTTGGCCCTGCACTCCCTGATATAGGAAGAATAATGTAAGTGAGAGAAGAAAGGTGCGTAAAGCGTTTTTCATATTTATTCTTGCTTAAGGTTAGGGGTCTATGAACATATTGAGAAAATTGAATATCTCAAAATGTCTGGTATCTAACAAAAGAGAAAGCCATACAACAACCTCGTTGTGTATGGCTTTCTGTGTGTTTACTATAGTGAGGTCTAAGACCTGATTACTTCAGCGTAAATGGCCAAGCTCCGGCAGGGTGTGTAATCACACTGCTACCAGACTCACCATAAGTGTTTGTCCAGGTGATGGTCCAATCAGCTCCATCAATAGAGCTATCAAAAGTCCATGTATCCCCATAGACATCCGTGAATCCTGAGAAAATAACTTCCTCACAAATATCAGAGAAAGTCAAAGACTCAGATCCAGCAGCACTCGTAGGAGAATAGCACTGGCTATAAGCCCCGAAAGACCAGTCGTCAAAAGCGTATACTCCATTACCCAGAGGTACAAGAGATACGTCTTTAGTTACGGAAGCTCCTCCATCACACCAAATATTGGTAGTAGTGGCAGAGAAAGTTCCAGATAGATCAGAAGGGCAAGCACCTACAAAGTTAAAGTTGAAGTGTGCTTGGAAGGCGTTTGTGGTACTTCTTACACTGGCTGAAGAGTTGCTGAATCCGTAGTTAGTTCCGTCTGAAAGGAAAACTCTCCCTTCAATCAGAAACTGATCCCCAGGAAGAATTTCCGCTGGATTTACTCCTGTAGCTGAAAACATCTCAGCAGCAGTGATGGTGATTCCCTCTAGTCCCTTGAATCCACTTTCTCTATCAACAAATCTGTCAGAAGTGAATCTCTGGAATTCTGCAGGTTGAAAGGTCGCATCACCATTATCAGGGTTCACGTCTACGTAAGAAATGTTCAGAACATAGTCAGTTACAAGAGCTCCTTTTTCAACGTCCACAAACTCTACAGAGTAAGTGTAAGAGAATTGGCTCACGTCCTCCAGAAGATTGAAGAATCTGTCTGATTGATCCACCAATCTCACATATGCACCCTTGATGGCATCATCAAAGGTGATGATAGGTTTCAAATCCTCATCCGCACAGGAGACCATCATAAGCATGACCATCCCCAATACAGCTGATTTTTTGCATTTATTTATAAAATTCATGTTTCTCGAATTGTAAAATTAGGATTTA
>JBCDBC010000211.1:0-7256 GCA_039184535.1 Bacteroidota bacterium
AACTGTTCAGCGGATTAAGTTGATTGTGTATTCGTTCTATCAAAATCCTCATTCTACTCCTTACTTAGAATAGTTTATGGTTATAATTAAGGGTAGGAATCTGGTAGAAATCCAGGGAGTATAGATCTCCCTTTTGGTGCCTTATGTCCGTTTATGAAGCTCTACTTTGGCTACAATCTGGCCATGATCTGATTTCCATTCCGGGATTTTCTCCTCCCCGAGGGTTTCATCTACTAGATGGTCATTAAAAATTTTTGCATAGCTGATCCCTCCTATGCCCTTTGGGTTATCAAATACCAATTCTTGACTTACCATTATGTGGTCCAGAACTTCATGATGGCCGTTATGTATATGTGTATAATAGGAAGCATACATGCTTTTCCTCGCCTGGATGTCTCTCACCTGATATAAGAGGATATCCCATAGCTTCTTCTTGACATCCCTCGGGAAAAACCTTAGCGGCTGTTCTCCTGTGACTATTTCACTGGTTACGGCCTGTCCTGTGTCATTTACATCTCCCAGTAAGACTACCGGGTCAGCATCATTTCTTAACTCATCCACCAGCAGTTTTCTTATGGCCAAAGCTTCAGCAGTCCTCCTTATAAGTGATCTTGCTTTTCCTAATGAACGCTGGATGGGATCTTTAGGATCTTCACCCTCTTTAATATCCGGTCTTTTAGACTTCATATGCACCACAAATACTGTGAGTACTACTTCCGGGTTTACCTGTACTTTGGCCTTAAGTACAGGTCTCTTGAACTTGTGGAGGGGAATTTCCAGACCTTCAATATCCAGTTGGAGAGGGTAATCTTCAATTTCTTCAAAGCCTAGGATAGGAAAGCGGGATGCCAGTCCCACAGAGGGAGTATCCCTACGCTCAGCACAAACTACCTGATGTGCCCCCTGAAGATAATGACTCTTTTGAAGCGCATCCTTCAGCGCATAGTGATGGAAGACCTCTTGAAAACCTACTATGTCTGCTTTCATGAAATCAAGTTGCTCACCTACCCAATGGAGCTTTTTTTGATAAGATTCGTCTGAATAAGATCTTTTCGGATAATATTGTCTTTGGGGTAGGGATAGATTATACAAGTTAAAACTACCCAGGGTAAATTCACGTACATGCTCACTCATAGCACCAAAAATACTTATGATTTCCAATATTCATACATGATGAATAGGCTTGAGCGGATATATCAAAAGCTTAGCTCTGTAAATAGAGAGAACCCCTGGTACGGAGAATCACTTGAATCTATCTTATCACCAGTTACTTTTGAAGAGGCTATTTTCCTTCCTGAAGGTGGCGATAGGAGTATTTCTCACTACCTAACTCACCTTATTCAGTGGCGGATATTTTGTCTGGAGAAGATCCAAGAGAAGACCCAAAGAAACATAGCACTAAACTCAGCAGAGGATTGGCCCCTTACGGTTCCTGCTACAGAAGAAGAATGGACAGAAATCAAAAATCAGTATCTAGTCCTGACAGATAAACTCCTTGAAGTGGTTTTTGAGATGGAAGATCCCCAACTGGATGAGACTGTACCCGAAAAAAGGTATACCTATGCGTTTTTGCTAGAGGGGGTCATTGACCACGATCTCTATCACTTTGGGCAGATCAGTTTGCTGAAACGATTAGCGAAATCCCTCAGGGACTAGACTTCTGAAGATAAGCGAGATAATCCCCTTTTGGGATTAGTCCTTCAGGGGGAGGAGTAGATAGATAGGTATAACCCCACGCTTTCAGTACCTCTTTTTTATAGTATACCTTAATGATGACTCTTTTATACAGGCTATTCTCTATATCATCTGGCCTGTACCCTTCATACTCATCTAATAATGGAAGAAGACGGATGGGGATTTTCACCCTGTAAACATCTCCTTTCACTATATATGTATCATCCTCAGAGAAAACAGCGGCAGGGTATGGGCCCAGATCATAAAGTCTACCAAAGGTAGTACCTGCACCAATATACTGTGCTTGGGAAGCCAGAAAATCCGCCATGAGATGAGGAAAGTCTTTCCGCAGAGTACCATATACAAAAATCAGCTCTCTTTTTTCTTCTAGACTCATTAACGAATTAGGTCCTTTGCATAGGTGGGCTCCTGTTCACATAGGTACTGATAATTACTAGCAAGGGTGTATTCCAGTTTCATCAGGCAGGCAAGTGCTAATTGGCTGTAGTTTCTGGAAGCATTGCCAAATCTTCTATAAGAAGTCTGCCAAAGTTTCTGGATAAGCTCAGGGCCTCCCTTTTTAGGAGAAATAACATCTACCACTCGTCGGACATTAGCAGCTCCAGCGTGGTAAATATGTAAGACAAATAGTTTGAACCATAAATCATCTTCCTGGTAAGAGATGCGGTGTCTATTGAGAATATTCTTGGCCTGAGGAATACAAACTTCTTTAATGAGTTTTGCTGCTACAGGTGCAGCCGTTTCTATGTTGGCACGTTCATCCAGTTCATTATTAATAGTAATTCCATATTCCAGTCCTATGCTTTTCATGATCTGGAAAGGACCATAAGCTCCTACGGGGGAGAATCTGAGTTTGGCCGGACTTTCTACTAGCAATATGGCCTGGGCATACCAGGGATTTACCTCTTCTCTGGCAAAATAGGGGATAGCCTTATCTATATGAGAAATGACGTCTGTAAACTGGTAATAATCACGCTTGCCGTAAGTTACGTAGAGAACTTCATTAGCACCTAAATCGTGTACCTTACGGACACTATCCTTGTAGGCTTTTCTACCTTCCTTTTCTAGGCATTCATAGTAGGCAGAGGATAAATTTCCCAGTATTTGCCGGGTTTTTCCCACACTGATAAGGGCATCTTCCTCTGCCATATTGATGATTTGGTACCAAAATCTGGCTTGGGGATATTCATGCCAGGCATCAGCATACAGGCTGGAAAAGTCTACTACATAATAGTGACTCGCGTCCATGGCCTCATAAGCATGGACAGGCACCTTAACCTCTGGAATAAATTGCGCACAAAGTGTACCACTACCCAATAGGCATAGAAAGGTAAGAAGTCTCATATTTTCAACGACAGCTTAAGTTAATTCTGGAGTAGGTAGACCTTGAATAACATCGTTTCTTTAAAATACATATTTTTTACGGAATGTGGTAATCTACCATTGAAAAAGAGGGTATCTCCTTGCTGAAGTTCTACTTCGTGGTCAGGTAAGCCATACTTGACGGATCCGCTAATGACATGTATGAGTTCCAGTGCATCCGTAGCTATTGGCTGTCTGTCTGCACCTATGTCCAGGGAAACCATGTTTACCTTTATATTAAGATCTGAGAGGTTGTTGATAGAGTAAGAAAGAATGGATTGGTATTTCAGGCCCCTAGAGTCTTCTCTTTCTTCCACTTCCCCTTCTCCCTTTCTGACGAGTATGTAAGGGGCCTCATCATTATTCATAACAGAACTCACCAGTTCAGATATGTCTACATCAAGCGCCTTGGCAATCCCTAATAGGACTGGTAAGGAAGGGATGGTTCTAAAGTTTTCTATTTTGGATAATAGACCTGCGGTGACGTTGCTCTTTGATGCCACCTCCTGTAGACTCATCTGCCGATTCTTACGTATTTCTTTAATTTTCTTTCCTATCCTACTGAGGCGATCATCACGTATCATGTTTTTTTAGGCGAATTACTGGTTGTTATGGGAACTGTTTCAATTACCATTCAATAAACCTACTTTCGTCTTTTCAACCAATAACTTCCCAAGAAAGTTGGCTTTTCTCTTTGAAAAAGCCCCTTTTAGGCAGGATCCAGGATAAGAACCCAGTCTTCAGCTGGATCAGTAGGAGGATCAAATAGGGGCACAGATCCTCCAGCTTGTAAGGTTCTGCTTTCTGGAGTGAATTCTCCAGTTCTTGGATTAAACCATCTAAGATTATAGGTATCTACTCCGCAAGTAAGTACTATGTTAAGTTCCCCCATTCTCTCACTGTAGATGATGAACTGTTCACCTGGCTTCCCGAATGCATAAGAAACATCATTATTTCCTGTTCCTAATAGCAAATCATCCTGGGAAGAATAGTCATAGAATGGAATTTCACTTCTAAAGAACTCCATGGCTATTCGGGTAAATGCCCACATAGAGTCTCTACTTCTAAAATCTTCCAGTGTGATATCAGAATGAGGATAGTCATATCCAAAGTAGTACTCTACACCTGCTCCACCGGCCATGTAGTTACCCCAAAGTACCCTTTTACGGATGTCAGCATGGTTATTTCCTTCACCGTCAGGTTTGATCCCAGTAGTGGAAGATCCTTGTTCATCATTAGCTACCACCCATGGATAGCCTGAAAGCTTAGATTTCTTTACCCATTCAAGGGTATGCTTATGGACATTAATATAGTTTACCTGAAGAGAAGCACCGGTAATGGGAGACTGTTTCCCCAGAAGGGCGGTATAAATAGCCACTCTGTCCTGCGGGAATGTATGAGAAACCACGGGGTGATCATATGGATCTAGAGACTTAATGTAGGCTGAGTAGCTATACAAAAGCTCTTGATATACATCTCCAAGCTCAGTATGCAGATTTACTTCCTCTCCTGTGTTCCAGTTAAGGGCCAGGTGATGCCCAAATCTAGCAATTAACTCTCTATAGTAGAGTTTCCTTTCTGTTCCCAGTTGGCCCCCATCCAGGAGAATATCATTTTCCGTTTCCTGGGTTTTGAAGTGAAGATGTAGTCCCAGCGAATCTGCATGTGAGAATACTATCTCCCACTGTGCTAGCTTAGATACATCGAACTGGGTTCTGTCCTGCTGAGGGGCATTTTCTCCGTTACCTATGATATAGGGATAAACAGCGGCATCATCTCCATTTACAGCCATAGTCATAAATGAGAATGCATTCATCCCTTTACTAGCCAAATAGTTTAATGCTCCTATCAGTCCCTTTCCTTTAGTTCCCTGCCACACAGGATCACCCGCCTTCCAGTCCTGAAGGTGTGGGGCGTAGGTTTTTTGTCTATCCCTCAAATTAGGTGTGTTGTCAAAGTCTCTGTAAGAAAGAAGATTCTCAGGTGAGTCAGCACCTCCTTTAATGAAGTATTCCTTATTTCCTGAGAATTGAAGGTGGTGCTTCCCTACATAGCGTAGAAATCCTTTGCTTCTAAAGTCATTTCCACTTTTATCAGTCTCACTTACAGTGAAAGTACCAGTTTGTCCATGTGCCTCAAGCGGGATGCCTGGGGTAAATATGTTTTCAATGGCAAGGCCATCACCCTCTTCAAAGAATACTTCATAGGACCATGTGCCTGTTTCTTCCGGTACAAAATGAGCCATCCAGATATTACCTGTACTATCACTGGTCTCTGCTGCATTTCCGTCTGCGGCATAGTAACCAGGTACTATAAGAGAAGTATTACTGGATGGGTGTGTGAACTTAATATTCATTCTATAATCCAGGAAAGGATTTGGAATAGCTTTTTCAGAAGTACTAGGACCTTCTACCTTAAAGGTGATATTATGCCACCTTTTCTGCTGACCAGAAATACTTACAAAACTATTATCATCTAAACCCTCTACAGAGCGGTAGACCATGTCTCTTCCTTCTACATTCTCAGAGAACTTGTGTAGCCACTCTTCCAGATTAGTATAGCCGTTCTGATTCTTATCTCCGTGTGGATCTGAAGGTAACTTCAATTTACGCTGAACTATCTCTAAAACCGGATCTCCTCCAGTATTATTCTCACAACCATTCACACAATCATAAAATTGACCGGTACCATTCAGATAATCCTGGATGATGCTTTCATCATATGGATTTCTGTCGGAAGGTCTGGCCCCGACATTCCCCAGTACATATTCTATAATGCTTTGTTCATCCGCTAGAGGTTCCAAATTCTCCAGCCAAATTGGAGGAATATTTACTATTGGATCAGCATTATTTCCTTCATCTCTTATAAGTTCAGATTGATCAGTAATGATACTAGGGCCATACACACTTTCTTTCCAATAGTTATCACCCAGATATAAGCGGGTTCCTTCTCTAATATCCCCGTTTCCGTACATAATGGGATTTTGGGTTCCTCTTCTATTAGGTCCTTCTACAAATACATTGCCCTGTATGGTATTAGAGGAAATTTCTCCGGGGGACCTCACATTAGAAAGTTGAATGAACCTTAACCCACGGTTATACAAGAGGTTATTGCAGAATATCAAATTACTTATATGTGATAAAGGTTGTCTTTGGTCTGCATGTGCAAACATATTCCCCAGGTAAGCTATACTTCCATCATCATAAATAAGGCTACTAAAACCCTGTTTTACCACTGTTAATGGTTGAGCGTTGAGAACATTACGAATAGTAATTTCACCTACATTGCCGGTGATATCCATATTTTCATCTGTTCCCCACGCCAGACTTAAATGATCCAGGATTATTCTATCACTTCCTGCTCTAATGGAAATGCAGTCCTTTAGGTCTTCATCCTGTGCATCCTGCCCATTCAGAGGATCTCCAAGCCTTACTCCCAGGTGTTGAATAAGTACATCTTGGCTTTTGATAACCAATTGTGTGCCGTAAAGCATGATACCTGGGGAAGGGGCCGTTTGACCTGCTATGGTGATATTGGGATTAGAAATTTTTAGTTCTCTGGTAAACCGAATAACCCCTGAGGTTTCAAATACGCATACTCTGGGACCTACGGCTTCCACGCATTCTCTCAGTGTCCCAACTCCAGAATCTTCCAGGGAGGTTATTTTATAGATGCTTCCTCCTCTTCCTGCTGCTGTATTTATCCCATATCCTGGGGCATTTGGGATGACAGGAAGTTCAGGGTCCTGGTTTGTGAGGGATTGGTCAGACATGGGACTGTCTAGAACGGGCAAAGAGGGATCCTCTTTTGAAATTCCATCTGTAAACAGACAGACCAGGAGAAGGAGAAGAGAGAGTAACTTGGTGGAGTGGGTAAGGCTATTCACAGATACAGCGTATTGGAAGCTAAGATGTTATTTCTTGAGAATTGGAAACTTCATCCTAGCCCTTAATTTAACTTGAGTAGAAGTTTCGATCAATGTTATAAAATTATACCCTGAATTCAGCCAATCCAGTTTTGATAAGCTAATATTGGGTTTCGATTAGTATGAAAATCAGGATTAACGTTCCGGACCTTACATATAAGGTAAATTCCTGGGGAAATTTTATGGACTAAAGATGCTTCAGGCTTAGTAACGTTCGTTAGCATATCAGACCCTAAAATTGATTTAGGAAGAGTAGGTTAGATTTCTGCTAAGT
>JBCDBC010000212.1:0-7235 GCA_039184535.1 Bacteroidota bacterium
GAGCTCGGTCGCGAACTCGGTAACGAGGGTCTGTCTTACGGAGAATTTCTAGTTTCTCTATTGATTCAGAATCCAGGGTAATATAGCGCATAGGGATTTTTCCCTAAATATACCTGTTTCATTTTGCTCTACTACTTAAACCCCTGGCTAATAGGACCTAAAGACTGGAAAAAAGGCATTTAGCTAACCAATTTTCATTAACCCCAAACCTATTCAGTATGGATGTCATTAACCTTCACCAAAAATTTGACCTATTCACAGACCAATGGAGCCCTAAAATCATTGCTCAGCTAAACGGGCAGGATGTTAAGCTGGCAAAACTGGAGGGAGAATTTGTCTGGCATAACCATGAACATGAAGATGAGATGTTCCTTATCATTAAGGGAAGCCTAGACATAGAATTCAGGGATGGAGTTAAAAGCCTTGAAGAAGGAGAAATGATTGTTATCCCTAAGGGTGTGGACCATAAACCCGTAGCCAAAAAGGAAGTCTGGATTATGCTATTTGAACCTTCCGCTATCAAACATACCGGGGAGGTAGAGCATGAAATTACTGTGAAAGAATTCGAGAAGATCTGAGTCAGAGCTCCGTTTCAATTAAGTTTTAGACATTTTCAGATACTGCTGGAGAATTCTCCAAAGGTTCATCCTCCTGCGGATATTCTAGCCTTGCATGATTAATACTGATAAGCTGCTTATAGATAGATTCCCTGATGGTGGAAATATCCTTAAAGGTGAGATTAGAATTCTCAAACTGATTATCTCTAATCTTGTAGTCGATGATATTATTCACTAGTTGTTTCAGTTCCTCTGGGGTAGGCTTCTTGAGCGCCCTGGAAGCAGCCTCAATAGAATCTGCTATCATGAGTACAGCGGTTTCCTTGGAGTATGGGAGCGGTCCTTTATACCTAAACATGTCTTCTCCTACTGGTGGCGCACAGTCATTCTCCTTCAGGTATTTTCGATAGAAATACTCTACTCTGGTGGTCCCATGGTGAGTCTCTATGAAGTGGATGATCTCTGCCGGCAAGCCATATTTTTGGGCTAGCTCTACCCCTTCCAGTACATGACCGATGATAATTTCTGCACTTTCTTCACAGTTAAGGTCGTCGTGAAGGTTATCCCCACTCATGTTTTCTATGAAGTAGGCCGGGTTGACCATTTTACCTATGTCATGATAAAGGGCGCCTACGTGCGTGAGCAAGCTATTTCCCCCAACCAGTAATACCGTCGCTTCAGCGATATTGGCTACCTGCAAGCTATGCTGATAGGTGCCCGGGGCTTTCCTGGCTAACTCCTGAAGAAGGGGATGGTTATTATCCAACAACTCCAGATAGGTCAGATCAGACGTAATCCCAAATAATTTTTCCAGTGGATAAATCAGGTTATAGGCAATCATAGTTACAGCCACGTTGATCCCGAAGAGTAACAGATTACTCATATTGACATTTTCGAAGCTCCCCTTGGCGAGTAAATTGTAAGAAGAGAAAGCCACAATATAAGCGACCAACATATACCCTAGCGTATAGAAAAACACCTCTCTTTTACGCATACCTCTCAGGCTGTAAACGGCAACTGTCCCTGCCACCAACTGCACAAATACATACTCCAAACTATACTGAACCAACACTCCACCCAGAAGGGCAATGACCAGATTGGTGATAAAAGCCGTACGGTGCCCAAAGAAATTGCTGATGAAGAGGGGAACTATACAAGCAGGTGCCAGATAGATGTAGGAGAGATATAAGTCCGGTGTGAGGTATTCATTCACCTGCAGGGCCAGGTCTGTCAACTGGGTAGCCAAGGTCATAAGACCTACTACCAGCAGAAAGAGTGTCAGTATCAACCCCAGCTTAGTATTATTGAAATAGATACGTGGGTGATTTACCCGTAAAAAGGCGAGTAGAATACTGATGATGAGAAATATTATCAGTATCTGGCTCAGGAAGATTCTCAGGTTGTTTTTCTCACCAAACTGCCCTGAACGCTCCTTGTCGAGAGAGGTCAGAATGGCTTCTTTTTGCTTGTCTACTAATTCCCCTTTCTCTATCAGAATGGTACCTGCTTCTATCTTATCATAAACAGGCGAAATCAGGGCCTTTTTTCGTTCCTGTTCTTTTATGGTCAGGGCATGATTGTAAACAAAGTTAGCATCAGTGTGTGCTTCTATTAGCGCAATCAACAACTCCTTTGAAGGGGATGATAGTCCTACCCGGCGAGCTGATAAGTAAGTCGAGAGCGTATCCTTATTTAGCAAGAAGGCCGTAGGAAGCACCAGCTCCTCCGCAGGCCTAGTTCTTAGGGCGATAAAATTCCCCAATGTATCCTTGCTGACTTCTCCTATATATCCCACCCTGTGAATCCTGCCTAGTAGTCTTTCTCCCTCACTAAGCGCTTTAGAAACGGGAGGTAGTAGCAGCTTATCAGGATTAATCCTGTAAGGACCCAGAAACTGTTCATTCTTTACTCTACTAGAAGCCAAGCTATCCCCGGAACCCAAAGCATTTTTGTAGGCTTCCATCTGAACGTATACCTTCTCAATAGAACTCAGCACTTCCCGTTCATTTCTGGTTTCTATGACTGAATCTCGTTGAAAGACCTTATACGTCTGTCGCTGAGCAATCAGTTTCTCAGCCTCCACACTATCATTGGTTTTGTGAATGGAGAAAGTAAAGGGAGCATAGAGGGTTTCTCCATCCCAGGGTTCTCCTACCTCATACACATAGCCAGAGTCATCACGTCGGGGAATAATCAACCCTAGTATGAGCGCAAAGGCAATGATCAGCCCTACACGTCCCCAGTATCTACTGCTTCTGAGCTTCCTGGTAAAATAAGATTGAAAGATCTTTGGAACTTTCATATGACTTCTCCTCTATAAATCCAATCGGATCAATTACCTTTAACCTACGGATATAAATTCATCTGGATAAGCGAACTTCTAAGAGATTGAATTTATATTATTTACACAAAAATATGTAATCTTAGTTTATCACTCGCAGATAGACTTAATTATTGCAGTATATATGATTGTAGAAGAAAAGAAAAGCCAAGCTACCGCTCACCCTTTTGAAGCCCCTGACTACTACCTCATAGATGAGTGGCTAACAGAGGAACATAAGCTCATTAGAGGAACCATCAGGTCATGGATTAATGAGCATGTTTCTCCTTACATCAACCAGTGGGCACAGGATAATCACTGCCCCAGACATTTGATCAATGATATGGGGAAGATGGGGATGTTCGGTCCTTCTCTTCCTGAAAAATATGGTTGTCCCGGTCTGGATGAGATCTCTTATGGGCTGATCATGCAGGAAATTGAGCGAGCAGACTCAGGCCTAAGGTCTATGGCCTCAGTTCAAGGCTCTCTGGTGATGTACCCCATTTACCGCTATGGAAGTGAGGAACAGAAGGAATACTACCTCCCGAAACTAGCCTCAGGAGAGTTGATGGGTTGTTTTGGGTTAACGGAACCTGATCATGGTTCTAATCCCGGTGGGATGGTCACTCGCTTCACAGATGAAGGCGACCATTATCTACTTAACGGCGCCAAGACCTGGATTTCCAATTCACCCTTTGCTGATTTGGCCGTGGTATGGGCTAAAGGGCCGGATGGCCGAATCAGAGGCCTGATAGTAGAAAGAGGACTGGAAGGCTTTACTACTCCTGAGATCCATAACAAGTGGTCTCTGAGAGCTTCCACGACTGGAGAGCTGGTATTTGACAATGTGAAGGTCCCTAAATCCAACATATTGCCGGATGCTAACGGACTTAAAGGTCCACTTTCCTGCCTGGACAAAGCTAGATACGGTATTTCCTGGGGTGCCATAGGAGCAGCTATGGACTGCTACTACACTGCCCTGAGGTATGCTAAGGAAAGAGTACAGTTTGGAAAGCCTATCGCTCAGTTTCAGCTGACACAGAAGAAACTGGCTGAGATGGTGACAGAGATCACCAAAATGCAGCTACTCTCTTACCGTCTGGGAGAACTCATGAACCAAGGAAAAGCCAGCAGTTCACACATCTCCATGGCTAAGAGAAATAATGTGGAACATGCGATTAAGATAGCAAGAGAAAGTAGGCAAATTTTAGGCGGGATGGGAATAACCGGAGAATACCCCATTATGCGCCACATGATGAACCTGGAATCTGTTATCACATATGAAGGTACGCATGACATTCACCTGCTCATCACAGGTCTTGATGTTACAGGCTTAAATGCCTTCAAATAAGAAATAGAAACATTCCATCATTCAGGAGAGCTGGGAGTATACACTTCCAGCTCTTTTGTTAAGGGAGCAGAACAACAAGCAGGAAGAAGAGCTTTGGCGGAATCATTGGCCAGATAAAACTGGGTAGAGAACCCCTGAAGAGACAGTGCTTCCTGTATTTCCTCAGCACTCCCGGATCTATGAGAAACTTCCAGAAAGCTGCTATTGGCTATCCATGTTACTGAGCTAATACCAGACAGATTTTCAGCTTTTTCCAGCAGTACCTCTACACATTCTTCACAATTAGCTTCCACAAAAAAGGCGCTTTGCTCCTTCAACGCACAGCTGGTTTGTAGTAGGATTAGGCCTAACAAAACAAATATTTTCAATCCGAAAGACTTATTCATTTGTGATCGTGTTAACGGAAACACCTACTCCTTCTTCGTAGACCATTCTTCCTCCCATATGAGTACCCAGGCTCATAAGCACACAACTTAACAGAAATATCCCGGCAAACAGAATATTCTCCACTTTTCCCCATCTTTTCATTCTCAAGTAGGCCCAGATGGCTAAGAGACCCATTAGCCAAAGGGTAACATAGGCCCAGATTTGGTGCCACTTTAATAGCATTTCAGCTTCATCTGATAATAAAACCCCCTCCTCAGCTGATAGGCCAGAAAATATAGCTAGCGCAATACAGCCTAAGGCCGTAAGGTGAAGGTAAAATACTTGCTGGTTAGAGAAGATGGCCTTTTTTAACAGAAGGTTTAATGCATACAAAATACCCGCCAGCCAACAAAAGGCTATGCCAAAGTGAACGATAAAGGGATGAACAGGCATGTGGAAATTAGTCAGTAAGTCCTGAATCTAGGACTTTTTGGCTTTTCCTTTTGCAGGATTTTCCTCTTCTTTCTTTTCAGCAGCTTTCTCCTCTCCCTCCTTGGCTTCTTCCGTTTCCTCCTCTTCTACTGTATAATCCACATCCAGATCCTTGAGAATGTTATACCAGCTGATCAGTTTCTTGATGTTGGAAGGATATACTTTGTCCTTGCTGTAGTTTGGCAGAACTTCTTCCAGAAATCCCATGAGCTTGTCCTTGCTATCATTCTTACTCACCGGAAGCTCTTCTCCATACTTCTCCTTTATGCTTTTCATGACTTCCAGGAGGGCTTCACTTTCCTCATCAGTATAGATACTGACATCAGTAAGTTTAGAAACCATCATGTTTCCTTTTACCATGGTACGCCTTTTCTTCTCATCTAGAGATTCCACAATGATGGCTTTATCATCTGCTTTCACAATTTTGTATAAGCCAGGGTTCCCTGTGAGAGCTACTATGTCTTTGAAGGCTATGCTCATCCGATTACATTATTTTTATTGAAATTCGGGCAAAGTTTCAAAAAAGTTAACACTTTTGAAAAGTGTTTCCCTAATCTTCCTCAGCAAATCTATCGTTATTATTAATTAGGGCATAAGCTTTGCAAGTTTATAAATAAATGTTAATCATAAGATTAGCAAAACTTTTAATGGCAAGTTGGCAGGATCTCCAGTTATGATGACAGACTTCATGACATTATTTCATCTTGAAGGAGAAGGGTTTCTAGATTCTGATTTTCCGATCATCACGAATTCTGAGGAGCAGCTTATTCAGGAAGAAGATATACCAGACGAACTCGGATTATTGGTGTTGAAAAATACCATCTTATTCCCGGGAGTAGTGATGCCTATCACTGTTCAGCGGGATAAGGCTATTCAGTTAGTGAAAGAAGCAAATAAAAGCGATGATAAATTACTGGGTGTAGTAGCCCAGAAGAACATGGCCATGGAGGATCCCACTCAAAAGGATCTCTATAAAGTAGGAACTATTGCAAAAATTCTGCGGCTAATTAAGATGCCTGATGGAAGTATTACCATCGTCATACAGGGAAGAAATAAGTTCCAGATCACAGAATTCACCCAGCAAGATCCCTATTTCAGAGCCAGAATTACCAAAAAGCTTGATAAGGAACCTTCCAAGAAGAAGTCCAAAGCGCTGATGTTCAACCTGAAAGATCAGGCTTTTAAAATCATAGATCTTTCTTCTAACATTCCGTCAGAAGCTAAAATTGTCATTGAGAACATTGACAGCCTAAGCTTCCTGATTCACTTTATATCTGCCAATCTTTCTTTGGAAGTCAAGCAGAAGCAGGAAATTCTAGAGTCAGGAACCCTGACGCATAAAGCAGAAGTAGTGCTGGCTCATTTGAATAATGAGCTGAACATACTGGAATTAAGCGAAGAAATTCAGATTAAGGTAAAGAGTGATCTGGATCAACAGCAGCGAGAGTATATTCTCAGGCAACAGATCAGGGCTATACAGGAGGAACTGGGAGACAACTCTGAAGAATCTGAAATAGAGATTTTCAGAAAGCGCGCCAGTGAGAAAGATTGGTCTGAAGAAGCTGCGAAAGTATTTGAAAAGGAGCTGACTAGACTGAGTAGAATCAATCCTTCTATGCCTGATTACGGCATAGTGGTTAACTACCTGGAATGGCTACTGGATCTTCCGTGGTATTCTTACTCAGAAGACCACTTTGACTTTAAGCAGGTTAAGAAAATACTGGATGACGACCATTATGGTCTTGAAAAAGTAAAGGAACGTATACTTGAGCAACTGGCGGTACTCAAGCTAAAATCTGATAAGAAAGCAGCCATCCTCTGTTTCCATGGCCCTCCGGGAGTAGGAAAAACGTCTTTGGGGAAGTCCATAGCTCGTGCTATGGGCAAGGAGTTCATTAGGATCTCCTTGGGTGGAACACATGATGAGGCTGAAATCAGGGGGCATAGAAGAACTTACATAGGTGCCCTACCAGGAAGAATCATTCAAGGGCTCAAAAAAGCTAAGACAGGTAATCCGGTTTTCATGCTGGATGAGATAGATAAGGTAGGGAATAATTTCCGTGGAGATCCTTCTTCTGCTCTCTTGGAAGTACTAGATCCAGAGCAGAATAACACTTTCCGTGATAACTATCTGGAAGTGGAATATGAC
>JBCDBC010000213.1:0-7229 GCA_039184535.1 Bacteroidota bacterium
AAAATACAGAATTGTGCAGTGGGAGATGTGAGGAGATTTTATGACTTATTTTCCTTCCGAATTACTCTTTTTCTGCATAAACCTTCATCCACATACCCACCTGAGCCTATTCTATTTCTCCATCCGAATGTTTTCCAGCTTTTCCCAACTAAAACTCTTACAGATTTTATTTACACACACCCTGTTTTTGACAGAAATAGTTACCTGAGGATAGCCCTTCCTTTCCCACTCCTCTCGTAAAAATTCTCCAAACTGCCTGATCATATCAGGTTGGAAGGACATCTGCCTTTCCTGTGCAGGGATTAGGTATTCAGAAGGGTAGACAGTCCATACTTTCTCACTAAGTTGGTCCCGCACTTGATAAGAAGCCATACCATTTTTTTCCATGACCATGACGTGCCAGGCAAAACGAAACCCTTGCTCATTCCAGAGCACATCTCCGGGATAAGCATAGTGCCGTAGGGGAAGCCAAACCTGGATACAAATGTATAGGCCTAATAAAGTTGCCTGCCAAGCTGAGAGAGAAAATTTTTTTGATGTGATTCTTTCTACCACCCTATCCTTGATAAGTCCCACCTTTTTCCAGTCTTCCTCCGTAAAAAAGATGAGTGTGGCAGCGATCATAATCCAGGGAAACATCCCGATGGGAAATAACAGCCAGGTCATCACATGGAACCCCCATACTGCTACATAGGCCCAAGGCCGTGTTCTAGAACTTAGGAGAAAAAAGGTGATGCTAAGGTCATACAACATTCCCCCCCAGCTGAATACATAAGCTACCCATGCATCAGTAAAAAAGGAGCCGATGAGGGGGAAATCTGTTCTGGCTGCTAACCATGTTTTCATGGGCTCAGCCATAATAAGCCAATCATACTTTAGCTTGGCAACACCTGCGAAGAAATACACCATGCCTAGCTGTAGTTGGATGAGTCCCGTACTCCACCTGGGAACAACAGGCTCCCATATTTCCTTTCTCAGATAAGCATCTAATGACCAGACTTTATTTGCCGGGATAAATATCATTAGGAATGCCACCAGGGAGATGAAATAGTAATGATTTAAATACCATACCTTATCTATGAGTTCCAGATAAGTAAAGCTCAGAAAAAACAAGGCAATAGAAACTCTATATCCAGCTCCTATGGCTACTAGCAGCGCCATCAAAGCACAAAACCCTACCAATGTATACATCCAGTATTCAGGCAGAACGGTAACCCATTCGAAGCCTTCATAAGAAAAGTGATAATTGGGGCCGAGAAACAGGTCTTCTACCCAGCCTTTAAGCAGAAATCTCAGCTGAGACCCAAACATAAGCAGCCCGAAAGCTATTCTGAAAATGGCTAGCGGGTAAGCACTTATCGGTTTATTGAGATCAGTAAGAATGGACCTAGTCCCCATCAGTATCGTTGAAGGTAATGAACAAAGCTAAAGTATGAACCACATTTCTTTTTATCTGAAAAAGGAAGTGCCATAGCTTAGTAACCAAAAAACTACTTAACCAGTTTTTCTGGCTAAGTAGTTTTTTAGTTAGAGAAAAACGTACAAAACTGGCTGTCGAACACGCTGTTCTAAGCCCCTGCTTCTGCTACTACTTCAAATTTTTCTTTCCAGGTTTTTTTCTTGTCATTAGCTGTCTTTTCAAGAAGTAGTTGGTACAGCTTTTTGAAGGTATGTTGAGGCTCTGTTTCACTAAATGCCTTAACAGTCGCATTTAAAGTAGCATTCCCTATTTCTTTACTCCAGTCATATAGACTCAGCGCTCCCAAATTAGGTTCCAGGTAGTCTTTCCCATCTGCGTATAGGAGAGGCGGTTCTCCATTAGGATCATTGAAGCGTTTCTTATTATATAATTTGATCATGGGTTCCCTGAGAAGAGTTACCGCTTCCTCTCCTAACTCTTGCTCTACAAATTGTAGGGCTAATGAAGCAGGCAATGCCAAGCGAAGCATATCCGCTCCCTGGACATCAGAAACAAACAGATTTTGTTGAATCCAATGTTCTGCCGTGGCTTTAGCGATCATAAATCTGAGGTAAGCCTGCTCGTTTAATCCCGTGGTATCTGCAATCCAACCCTCCTTTTCAGAAAGCGCTATCCCTCCAGGGAAGGCATACACCTCATCCTGATAGTATGGGATCTCATATAGCCTAATTTTCTCATAAGGGTATGACCCCAGTTCGGCCTGAATAAACGCCCTACTTCTTCTCATGAATGACCGGAATAAGTCTACATTGTAAGGGTGTTTAGCATCATAGTAAATGGAATTAACATCGGACCGGTCATCCACACTATATGGGCCAGAGCCAATACACCAGTTCAAGGGCCCTAACTGATCTACTTCGTACTTAGCATAAGTTCGATCATTCTCACTCCAGCTTTCTACCAGCTTCCCACTTCCTACTGGAGTCTGGTCTTTCACAGTGCTGATGGTCATGGTTCCGTTTAGATGTTTGGCATCAGACCTGTACCTACTTTTTGAAAGATCTTCTGGACTATTTATCTCTGGAAGTAGGGATGATAGCTTTTCTAGTCCATACTCCTGTCGGGTACGATTCTCTTCTAGCATCTTATGACTATCAAACCCTAGAACAGGTAAGTATTCTTCTATACTAGAGAATGAACCTTTATACATAAGAGGTGCTTGTGGATCTCCTTGAGAAAAACCTGTATAGTTCTTTACCATCTCTAGTCCTAGAGATATCTGTGTATTGGTATCCATAGGAGTAGGTAAGGCAATAATAGCTATGTCATGTTCCTCGTCTACCTTACTAATGTCTAACTGTTTTTCTCCCTGAGAAATGGATAAAAGCTGAACTTTCTCCGGAAGACTTAGGTAGAGAGAATCTATGGGTTCCTGGGAAAAGTTAGTTAAGACCACATTAGCCATATAAGTAGCTCGCCTTTCCGCTGGCATGAAATCTACCTCCATATCCAGATGAGTATAGTAAGGATGCGATAGATCTGCTAGGCGTTCATACTTACGTTCATAATCTGCGGCGGCAGCCTCCTCTACAACATCAGGCTCAAAGTTTCCTTCTTCATTCACCTGCTTCGCTATAAATGATTGTAGGAAGAAAAAGGCTATGACTAATCCAAGGATGGCTAGTTTCCCGGGAATGACTAGCTGCTTACTCCTAAAGCTCAGCTTAGATAATAGGCTGTTAGCAAGTCCTCTATCCCAGAACAGTACACCCATGAGGACAAAAGAAACTGATAAGCTTAGCCAGGTAAGGAAGTACCAGAAGGAGGCGCCCTTCCACATTCCGTAGCTATTCATCTCAGAATAGTCTTCAAATCCTGGCGTTACCCCAAACGCAAACCTAAGTTCCTCCAACAGACCAAGTTCAAACCCTAGCAATAGGACAAAGAAGTAGCCTGTACCCAGTACATGAGTGAGGAAACGTTTTCCTGTTAGGCCTGAAAGGAAAAAGGTTAGGGTGATGTAAAAGCACTGGTTAATCCATCCCCAGTTATAGCCAAAGAAGTCATTGATGAAAAGCCCCATGTCTATGGTAGCAGCTCCCCCCTGAATGACTTGGGAAATAATGCCACACATCATAAAGATGAAGTTGAGGATGAAGGCTACCCCAAACATAGCCAGTAGCTTAGATAACTGGCTCACCCATACAGGAACGGGTAAGGCACCTGTAATCTGCCAGATATTAACCACCTTATCTTTGAAGAATAATTCTCCTGCCCAAATCATGACCAACATAATTATAAAGACATCATTCGTTATCCTAAAGGCAGTCATGGAAGAGGTAACGGGTACCTGAGGTCCTATGTAATAGCTAGCGTTCCATATCAGATTTTGGAGAATAGCAAACAGGATCAAAATACCCGCTATCAGCTTGAAGGAAGTGGGACGAATAATATTTTTAAGCTCTAATACACTCAGATTCCACAGCTTCTTAAAAAAAGCTAGATTACTGAAGGATAGGTTTAGGCTTTCAGGAAGGAGTTGAAAACCTCTAGCGCCATTTTCTGCTGTATCTGCCGTAAAAATGGTTCTCTCTGTTTTAGTTTTCTTCCCAGCTATAAGGAAACTCTTGAAGGAGAATTTCGCGTAACTAATAGCCAGAACGATTAAGGAAATGCTAAACCATAAGATTCTGTTTGTAAGTAGATAGCCTGACAAACTGATAAACCCGGTATTTCTTTCCGCTATCGGCATAGAGGATACCTGCTGATGGGTGGCCACATACCCAAATGCATCCGCGACCATATTTAGAGGACTAAAGCCGCTTGATTGTGCATCTGACTCCATGAGCAAGAAAGCGATAATGGTCAGAAAAACCGCCAGATATCCTGCAGCTGGGGTTCTGAACATCACGATGGCCGCAAAGCAGATAGCTGTTAGCAGAAAAAGATTGGGCATGGTCAGCAGGACAAATCCATGGAAGAGCTGTAAGATAGGCGTAGGCCCAAATAAGGCTTCTGTTCCTATACCTGAATAAGGAACGAGTATCATACCTATGAGGTAGAAAAAGGCAATGCTCACATTCACCAGATATGCTGAGAAAAACTTCCCAAGGTAAAACTGCTTGTCAGATATGGGTAAAGAGTATACCCAGCCAGCAGACTTTAACTGAATATCCTTATACAGCATGGGCCCAGTAATGATAGCCACTATGATACACAGCAGCATCCCTCCAGCGGCGAGATTCTGATAGAATACCCCAGCTGCATTCATCAGCATTCCGTCCCCACCATAATAGTCATAGAATCCCTGAGTATACCAAACCCCTTGAAAAAGCATCATAAGGATGAATAAAATGGTCATCCCCTGAGTGAATCTTGAGGTCCATTCAAATTTGATGATTTTACTAAGCATGAGATCTGGTTTTAGAGTGGACTTGATTCTTTCTCACAAGATTAAAGTAGGCGTCTTCCAGCGTAGGGGCCTTAAGCCAGAAATCTCCGCTAGGCTGACTGTCTGAAACTACTGTGATAATGAGTTTTCCCAAGTGGAATCTGGAGGATATGACGAAGTACTCTTCCTGGTAGAAAGGTAATTCTTCCCTACTGATCTGTATTTCCCAAATTCTCCCGTTAAGGGCAGTCTCCACTTCATCAGGCTTACCGGTAAGCAGAACTTCTCCATGCCCTATAATGGCCATGTCATTACAAAGCGTACTTACATCCTCCACAATGTGGGTGGACAAAATCACCACCTTATTTTCTCCCAGCTCGGCTAGCAGATTATAAAACCTATTTCGCTCCATAGGGTCCAGGCCTGCAGTAGGTTCATCTACTATGATCAACTCAGGGTTCCCCAAAAGTGCCTGCGCTATCCCAAAACGCTGCTTCATTCCTCCTGAATAGGTGCTTAATTTTTTCTTACGCACTGGGTAGAGATTTACTTTCTCTAGTAAGGCAGCCACAGCTTCTTTTCTTTCCGTCTTATTCACTATGCCTTTCATATCTGCTACATGTGCTAGAAGTTCTTCCGCAGTGACATTAGGATATACCCCAAATTCCTGAGGCAGGTATCCCAGGATTTTTCTTAGCGCATCTGGCTGGGCAAATACGTCTATGTCATTAAACTGTATACTCCCTTC
This sequence comes from Bacteroidota bacterium, assembly GCA_039184535.1. Lineage (GTDB taxonomy): Bacteria > Bacteroidota > Bacteroidia > J057 > J057 > JBCBKZ01. The sequence continues at coordinate 5,560 of JBCDBC010000213.1, forward strand.
ATCTGCATCCTGCAGAGTAGCTATAGTTCGCATAAGGGTGGACTTTCCTGCCCCATTTTGTCCCAATAGGCCAAACATGCCTTTCCTAATAGTTAGGTTCACATTTTTCAGGGCTTGAACCCCATTAGGATATGTTTTCGAAAGATTATTTATAACTAGGTTCATGATGGTTAATTAGTTGTACTTGATTCTACTAAGTCAGAAAGGTGTGGCTCTTTGTCCTCCTCAGAAAATGAGTTAAAGGTTTGCCACACGATATACACTAGCCATGCTGTTATGATTACATCAATGCCGGTAGCACCATAATAAATCCCTCCTATTCCAATCCATTTTGGCAGAAAAATCATCACAGGGACATAAAAAACCAGCTGACGGGCTAATCCTACTATGCTTGCATACTTAGGCTGTTCTATGGCCGGTAGATAGGTAAGGGACATAAATACCAATGGTAAAAACGGAAGTACAATCATGTAGATCCTAAAGTGCAGCAGATCTTCCTGTGTGAATGCCATATCCGGTAAGACTATGCTTAAGCTTGCTTCCGGGAAAAGGGTCAACAGGAACCAAAAGGGGGCAATTAGGTAAAAACCTGTTTTACTGAAGAGAAGGAATGACTGTTTTACCCGGTCGAATTGCCCTGCCCCGAAGTTGATTCCAGCTACAGGCTGCAAGGCTCGCATTAGCCCGAACAGAGGAGTCATAAGGAACAGCTGTATTCTGTTAGCAGCCGCAAAAAAGGCTAGATCAGCATCATCCCCTATCCCAACAATAGCGTTAAAAACGACTATGGCCTGTATCAGCCCCATCACTGTCATGATAAAACCAGGAAATCCTAGCTTACTGATCTTTTGAAAAACCTCTTTATCATACTGAAAGGAATGGAGCTTGGCAGGAAAGGAAGCCTTTCCTCTTTTGAAATAGAGATAACCTGCTAAACAGTAGATCATCATCCCAATATTGGTTGCCCAGGCAGCTCCTTCTACTCCCATACCGCCATAGTAGATGAAGGCAGGGGTAAGAATCAGATTGACTAACAGCCCATAGCTCATCATGATGGCAGCCTCTTTCATTTTTCCTTCCGCACGAACAATGAAATTTAAAGCCAGTCCATATACCCAGAAGGGAGCACCTATAAGGGTAATCTTGAAGTAGCTAGCCCCATATGTTAGGATTTCCCCTTTTCCCCCCATCATTTGAATCAGTGGCTCAGCGAAAAAGTAAGCCGGTAAAGCAAAAATGACAGTTACCAGCAGCATGAACAGCATGGTGTTGGAAATGAGGTTTTCCTGAGTATGCCTATCTTCTTTGCCAAGGGCTATACTTAGCAGATTACCAGCCCCAGTCCCTGCCCAAGAGCCAATTCCCAGTAAGATACTGGTTAATGGGTACGCAAGGGCTACGCCTGCAAGGGCATTCTCATTCATGAGCTGGCCTATATAAACGGTATCCATAAAAGCGTTTAGCCCAAAGAGGACCATAGCTGCTATGGCTGGCAAGGATAGTTTCCACATAATAGAAATCAGATTTCCATTCAGAATCTGATTTTTTTGTTTATCTCTTAGATCCATGAGGGTTGAGGTTTTAAGAATAGAGTTCTCAAAGCTTTTTGATGACTCAGCACTAAACTGAGGACTAGCACAAACACACAGCTATCAAAGGCCATGTAAAAT
>JBCDBC010000214.1:0-7214 GCA_039184535.1 Bacteroidota bacterium
ACACCTCTTTTAAATCTTATCCGTATATTCTAATGCTTTGAGAAAAACAAGAATAGAATTTATGCTGAACTTAAGAGAGAAAATCCTTTCAGAGCTTAAGACAGTAGACAACCCTCGTCTACTAGGGCAAATATTTGATTTTCTCCAAATACTAAAGCAAAATGGTTCTAACTCACTATCCGGAAGTAACCGCGAAAGCGTGATTGCGCTCACTGATTCCATACCTAAGCAGGATGGATTAGAGATGCAACAGATTATCGATCAGGAATTTAATAATATTGAAGGTGAATGGTAGATTTGGCCCTCGATACGAATATTGTTATTGCTATTCTGAATAATGAAATCCGTATTGAACAGGAATTCCCAGCCGTTCAGAATTTTTTTCTACCCATCACTGTCTGTGGAGAGCTATTGTTTGGAGCTAGAAACTCTGCGAGAAAGAAAGAGAATGAAGAAGGATGCTGGAATTTTATACGGCAGACTAACATTTTAAATAATAACCTCCTTGTTGCCGAAGAATATGCCTTTATCAGAAAAGAATTGAAAGATTCAGGTAGACCCATCCCAGAGAATGATATTTGGATAGCAGCAGCCTGCAGAGCAAATCAAATCCCCCTTTGCGGCCGAGATAAGCAATTTAAGGTTATTGAAAATTTGACTATTAGGCTTTTGTAGGCTTTAATTCCCAGTCACTATGGATTGATTAACATCCGACTTCAAGCGAAGGCGTAAGATGATCTGGCAACGCAGTCTATACCAGTTACTTTTCTTGTTTACAGTTGAAAACGTATTAGATAATCACGGTCGAAACATTCGACCGCTGGCGAGGGATTTTTAGATGAAAGTATAAGCCCTTATTAATACTAAGCTTTCTTTTTGACCCCTTTTTTCGCTTCAAACTCCAGTTCCTTCTTTAAAAACTTTCCGGTGTGAGAAGTAGGGTGAGTGGCTATTTCTTCAGGGGTTCCTTGAGCTACTATGGTTCCTCCTTTGTTACCACCCTCAGGTCCGAGGTCTATGATATGGTCTGCAAACTTGATTACGTCCATATTATGCTCAATGACCAGGACAGTATTACCTCTTTCTACCAGTTGATTGAGTACGCCAAGCAGCATCTCTATATCCTGGAAATGAAGACCCGTAGTAGGTTCATCCAGAATGTAGATGGTATTACCCGTATCCTTTTTGGAGAGCTCGCTGGAGATTTTGATGCGCTGCGCCTCTCCACCAGATAGGGTAGTGGCAGGTTGTCCTAGGGTGATATAGCCCAGTCCTACATCATTCAGCGTTTTTAGCTTACGCTTGATACGCGGCATAGCGTCAAAGAACTCAAGGGCTTCCTTGACAGACATGTTAAGCACGTCCGAGATAGATTTACCTTTATAGCGGACTTCAAGTGTTTCTCGGTTGTAGCGTCTTCCCTGGCAGGTAGGACAGGTAACGTATACGTCCGGCAGGAAGTTCATCTCTATGGTCTGAACCCCAGCTCCCTGACAAGTTTCACATCTCCCCCCTTTTACATTGAAGGAGAATCGCCCAAGCTTATAACCCCTGATTTTGGACTCAGGTAGTTGGGCGAATAATTCTCTAATATAGGTAAAGAGTCCTGTATAGGTAGCAGAATTAGAACGTGGAGTCCTCCCTATGGGAGACTGATCAATACGAACTACCTTATCTACATTCTCCAGTCCTTCTATCTTATCGTAGGCCATGGGCTTCTTCTTGCCTTTGTAGACATACTGGTTGAGGATAGGGTAGAGGGTCTCATTGATGAGGGTAGACTTACCACTTCCGGATACGCCTGTTACACAGACGAAGATACCCAGGGGAAGGTCCAGGGTTACCTTCTTGAGATTGTTACCACTCGCGCCAATGAGTTTTAGGGATAGCTTATCTTTCTTTCTTCTTTCTTCCGGAATTTTAATAGCGGCTCTTCCCGCCAGGTAATCTGCTGTAGGTACCTTAGCCTTCTTCATGGCTTTAGGGGGACCTGAAGCTACTATCTCCCCACCAAACTTCCCTGCGCCTGGACCAAAGTCTATGATGTAGTCAGAGGCCAGCATAGTATCCTTGTCATGCTCTACCACTATGACAGAGTTCCCAAGGTCTCTAAGTTCTTTCAAGGACTCTATTAGCTTATCGTTATCACGCTGATGTAGCCCAATGCTAGGCTCATCCAGTATGTAGAGTACGTTCACCAGTTGGGAACCTATTTGTGTAGCAAGTCTTATACGCTGGGCTTCTCCGCCCGAAAGGGATTTAGCAGGACGGTTTAGGTTGAGGTAATCCAGTCCTACCTGTTTCAAGAAGCCTATACGCTTTCTGAGTTCTTTGATCACCTCTGCGCCTATCAGTTTTTGTCTTTCTGTCAGCTTGGGATCTATCTCATGTATCCAGGTATACAAGGCGTCTATGTCCAGGTTGGCCACCTCGGATATATTCAAGCCTGCGATCAGGAAGTACCTACTTTCTTTCTTGAGTCTGCTTCCTCCACAGTCTGGGCAAATGCTAACCTTCATGAACTTCTCAGCCCAGGTTTTAATCTTTTCTGAGGAAGAATGATGATATTGATCGGCTACAAATTTCTTAATCCCCTCATACTTAATTCTTACCGACTTAGCTTCTCCTTCTTTTTTCCCTTCGAGAATCAGTTTAACGGCTACTTCTGGAATATCTTTGAAGGGAGTAGCCAATGAGAACCCTAGCTTATCTGCTATTTTTCTGAGCTGCCTGAATGCCCAGATGTCTCTGAATTCTCCCAGAGGTGCAATAGCGCCTTTATTAATGGATAGGGAAGGATCTGGGATCAGCGCATCCTCATCTACCTCAAAGATACTTCCCAAACCATTACAGGTAGGGCAGGCTCCATAAGGGGAATTGAAGGAAAATGTATTTGGAGAAGGAACATCATAACTTAGGCCCGACTCTGGGTCCATGAGGTTCTGGCTATACCAGTGAGGGGTATCATCCTTCATATCCAGAAGCAGTACAGTCCCATCTCCTGTTTTCATTCCTTGCTGGATGCTGGATAGTAAACGCTGATTGGCTTTCTCGTTATCAGATTCCGGTATTTTGATGCGGTCTATCACCAGCTCTATATCGTGGATTTTATATCTGTCCACCTTCATATCTTTCTCCAGCTCCAGTAATTCTCCATCTACACGGACCTTGGTATAGCCCTGCTTGCGTAAATTCTCAAATAGTTCTCTGTAATGTCCCTTTCTGGATCTTACTAGAGGAGCCAAAATGACCATCTTGTGTGAAGGAAAGCTGGACTTGATGGAATCCACGATTTGCTCATCCGTCATGCGGACCATTTTCTTCCCGGTCTTCCAGCTTACGGCTTCTCCTGCGCGTGCATATAGGAGCCTGAGGAGGTCATAGATTTCTGTAACTGTCCCTACAGTAGATCGAGGATTTCGGGAAGTGGTTTTTTGTTCTATGGCTATGACAGGGGAGAGGCCTTCTACTTTGTCTACATCCGGGCTCTTGAGGTTACCCAGAAACTGACGTGCATAGGCAGAAAAGCTTTCCAGGTAGCGTCTCTGACCTTCCGCATACAAAGTGTCAAAGGCTAAAGAGCTTTTACCGGAGCCACTGACTCCGGTAATCACTACCAATTTATTTCTCGGGATCTTAAGATCGAGGTTTTTTAGGTTGTGCTCACGAGCACCGTATATGTGGATTAATGCTTCCCCGTTATCAGTCATTCGATATGGACCCTACTTTTGCGAGAGCCAACTTCACATTCGATTGGGATGACATGTCATTCGGCTCTTCCGTTACCTGATTACTTAACATTTCTGACCCCTCAGAGGTTTCAGAAATCGGAAGATGAATTTTATATATTTTGCCGGGTTTTGCAATGAAATGATCTGATATTAACCAGGGATTGTGAACTTTCAGGGTTTTTAGGTTGGTACCTAAAGCCATAGCGAAGGCTTCCAGGTTTTCCACATCATTAAGAAGCTCCAACTCTTCCAGTTCTTCATCTAGTTTCCCAATATCATCTGGTACGGGAATTCCTAATAATTCAGGATTTTCCAGTACCAGTTTAATCCCTAAAATTCTATAGAGATAGTTTCCTGTCTCAGCATTCAGGTCTAATTGATAGTAGTCTTCTGTCTGCTGCTTACTAATAGCTCTTGAAAGACCCGTTCTTCCCATATTATAAGAGGCGGCTACCAGCGTCCAGTTGTCAAACTTCTTATAAGCTTGTCTGAAATATCTGGCGGCGGCTACCGTAGACTTAGTGGGGTGGTATCTTTCATCTACAGTTCCGTTTACTTCAAGATCATACTCTTTAGCAGTACGTTTCATAAACTGCCAGTATCCTTTAGCTCCTTTAGGTGAAATGGCATTACTCAGATTACTTTCAGCAAGGGCTACATAGAAAATGTCTTCATGTACACCATGCTGTCTGAGTATACGCTGGAAAGGCTTTCTATATTTGGCAGCTCTTCTCAGTAGAATTTGAGTAGAGGGCTTATGATATACGTGCTTCTGTATCTCGCGGTCTAGTCTTTTTCTTACCTCTGCGTTAAAGGTAGGTACTACCTCTCCACAGAAGAATATGGTATCAGGAAGGGCCATGGAGGCAGGCTTTATATGCGCCTGCATCACTTTTATCTCTGGATGCTTCATGGCTTGTTCGTAGCCATAGAAAGCTAATCCTCCTCCCATCATTCCCAACGTGATAACAAAAAATACGAATTTTGGCATGCTACTAGATTTGAATGCTTTTGATGTTCGAAAGTTACCAGATGCTATAAGAGCTTTGCGGAAACTTTGTCTGAACTGTCAAATATCCCTACACACAAGTCAGTTTTCGGTAGCTTATTGACAAGGATCATTCACTAAATCGTATCAAATAAGCCGTGAAAGTAGGGAAATGTTGTTTTCAATCAATTAGTATGTTAGATATGAATGGAAATAATCCTAAAAAGGTGGATGGAATTAGAAATTTGGTTTGATTTTATGCTTGTTGTAGAAGTTGGTAATGTGCGCAACTGCCTCATCAGCAGTGTCTACCACATGAAAAAGCGTTAAATCTTCCGGAGAAATATTTGATTCGGCTTCCAGGAGTGTTTCCTTGATCCAGTCTATCAGACCTTCCCAAAAACTACTTCCTACCAGAATAACCGGAAAACGCTGTATTTTAAGCGTTTGGATCAAAGTAAGTGCTTCAAACAGCTCATCCAGGGTCCCAAACCCTCCGGGAAGCACAATGAATCCCTGAGCGTATTTTACAAACATCACTTTTCTCACAAAGAAGTAGTTGAAGTCTAGGTCTTTGTCAAAATCCACAAACTCATTCGAGCCTTGCTCAAATGGTAGCCTGATAGAAAGACCTACAGATGCTCCTCCTGCTTCCTTGGCTCCTTTGTTCCCTGCTTCCATAATACCAGGCCCACCTCCTGTAATGATTCCGAATCCCTCCTTAGTAAGCTTTGCAGCTATTTCAGTGGCTAATTCGTAATAATGTGTACCTGGCTTGGTCCTGGCTGATCCAAAAATGGATACACAAGGCCCTATCTCTCCCATCTTCTCATAGCCCTCAACAAACTCAGCCATAATCTTAAATACACTCCATGAGGAATCACGCGGATTTTTCTTTTTCCACTCATCCCTTCTGGAAGCAAAGTAAGATTGATGATTGTCTTTTACATTCATATGGCTGTATTTTTGCGAGCGCAAAGGTATAAAATTCAGTTTACCAATTCCTAATTTTATCCATCTTATCTTGTTAGGTGGAAGTGTACGAGAATAATTCTGAAAGGTTGACTTTGTGGGAGTTAGCTGAAAACTTCTTTCAGAATCAGAATAGTTATTTCTCTCAAAGGATATGTATTTCTACCCTTTGAATTAAGAAATTTCCCTATAAATTGCTGTAGTGAAAAGATTAGTACTGATTCTGACCATTGTTGTAGGCTGCGTATCATCTCTTTCTGCTCAGGTAGGAGGTAGACAGCTATATTATTTCCTCAACCAGGCCCCTTCCGCCAGACTGAATAGCTTAGGAGGTGTGAACGTGTCCCTTATGGATGATGATGTCCATATGGCCGTCCAAAATCCTGCCCTGGCTAATGATTCTATGCATAAGCATGTAGCCCTGAGCTGGTCAAACTATGTGGCTGATATAGGATATGGGTATGCGGGATACAGCCAGACGGTGGATAGGCTGGGAAGTATACACGGTGGAATTCAGTATTTAACAAGTGGCGACTTACAAGGGGCAGATGAGTTCGGGAATCTCACCAGTACTTTTAGAGCAGGTGAGTTTATGGCTATAGTCGGGATCTCCAGAGAATTAGGAAACTTCAGGGTAGGGGCCAACCTTAAGTATATACAGTCAAATCTGGGACTGGGATTCCGTTCAAGTGGCCTTGCCGCAGATGTAGGCGGAGCATACACCTCTAAGAATGGCCTGTTTCAGGCTGGACTGGCTTTTCAGAATATTGGATTCTCTCTTTCTCCTTATGTAAATGGGGGAGAACAGCTTCCTTTACCCTTTGACATAGTAATAGGCATTTCTCAGAAACTTAAGTATATGCCACTGAGGTTTTCTATTACGGTAAATCAGTTAGAAACCCCTCAATTGGTCTTCAATGACCCTGACCTTCCCCAGCAGGTAGACCTGAATGGAAATGTAATAGACTCAGAAGCTGGCTTTGCTGATAAGGTATTTAGGCATGTAGTCTTTGGTGGAGAATTTCTCTTAGGCAAGGCCCTTAGGCTTAGGTTTGGGTACAATCATTTAAGAAGACAGGAATTAAGGGCAGAGAATAGAGGAGGCTTTACCGGATTTTCTCTGGGAGCAGGGGTGAGAATCAAAAGATTTGCCCTGGATTATGGCTACGCCAGCTACGGAATCAACAATCTCTTTCAGGCTCACCAGTTTAGCATGCTGTTAAATCTCCAAAAGAAGTAGGAATCGGCAGCTTCATACCTAAAACTTACCAAACAATCCGGCAGATCTGCCTGATTTGGTGGAAATGATTACCTTCGTCTTCTCATTAAGAGAGCTGTCTATGTTGACCTGGCTATATGTCCTGTTTATTGTACTGATCTCTGCCTACCTCGTTTTTTCAGAACGTAAGGAGGTGCCCTCATTTGAAACAACCACAATGCCAGGGTAAATCCATACTGGAGAATGGCATGGAGTACCACAAATAAGGGCACCTCCTTACGTTCTGAAAAAACGAGGTAGGCAG
>JBCDBC010000215.1:0-7213 GCA_039184535.1 Bacteroidota bacterium
AAGCCCTGATCTACAGATTGTACTGTCCATTCATAATCTCCTAGGTTCAGCCCTAATACTGTCATGCTTGTCCTATGGCCAGCATTTCCTATTTCAGGGACCATCCGCAAACCATTGGTAGCAGATTGGGAACTGAAAATAAGTTCGCCCGTATCTGTATTTCTAAGAAGAATGTTAAAGCTATATCCATCCACATTAGCTCCTGAGGGTCTGTCCCAGCTTAGCACTAGAGAATTACCTTGCAGAGAGCTACTCAAGTTGGTAGGGGCAGCAGGACTATTGTTTGGAGCTACTGTATTATTCTTAAAAAGAGATAAGGAACTATTCGTGTTATCAGTTCCCATCATCACAATATCCAAAGTTCCGTTAGCATCCCTGTCAAAATCAGCAAAAGCTGCTTGCCCCAGGGTAACGTCTGTCAGTATGGGACTATTGGTCAGGTCAAGGTTAAAACTTGTCCCGTTATTGTTTATATAAAGAAGCCCGAAAGCATCTCCTTCTTCATTCTCCCCTGTGAGAAGGACGTCCAGGAAACCATCATGATTATAATCCCCAAAAGCGGTACTTCCGTTTCTAAGCCCTTCAAATCCTATGGAAGCTGAAATATTTCCATCGTCATTTCTGTAAAGTCTGGTTATATACTCCGCTCCTACACTTCCAGAGATGAGAACATCTTCATCCCCATCATTATCATAGTCTCCAATAGAGACACTGCTATTAGCCACTCCGGGAATCTCTAAATCTGGTACTTCAGTGAAGGTACCAGTACCTCCTACATTCTCAAATAAGGCCGTCAGTGGCCCATCTGATCCAGAACCAGTAATGAATATATCTGGATTGCCGTCATTGTTATAATCCCACCAGCTAATGTTGGCATTTACTCCTGGAAGAGATACATCTGTAAGTTCTACAAAGACAGCAGCATCATTTCTAAAAAGGGAGGTAAGCCTTTCTCCTGCAGCATTAATACCTGCCAAAATAAGATCGGGATCTCCATCTCTATCAAAGTCCCTAACAGAAGCGCTACTGTTTCTAAGGCCGGTCAGCGATTGTTTTTCATTGAAAGTACCGTTATCAGTTCCTTCATAGTAGACCGTAATCGGATTAGCATTGGTGGTTCCGGTAATGACCAGATCTAGAATACCATCGCTATTACCATCAAAGAAAACAGCATCTCCTGATTCCAAGTTAACTAACCCAGGATCTATTTGCTGGAAAACTCCGTTTCCATCATTGACAAAAAGTTGGGTTGAGGGATTTCCATTTATGGATCCAGTTACTACTAAGTCCAAGTCTCCATCATTCTGGTAGTCTCCCCAACTAAGAGCTCCATTCTGTACACCTTCTGGTGTGCCTCCAAAAGCCGAAGATGTCACTTCTTCAAAGAAGGGGGGTTCTACCACAAAAGAACTTTCGGCAGAAAACTCGGATCCCTCTCCGTCCTGATCTATTTTCTGAATTCCCCAGTAGTATGTATCTGGTGCTAAGCCCAAAATCGTGGTAGACGAGCTATGCCCCACATTTCCATTTGCGACAAGTAGACGAGTTCCCTTAGAAAGGTTTGAGGCAGCGGCTTTTATCTGTCCTTCTCTAGAAGATGTGCCTATATACAAGTTATAGGTACTTCCATCCTCTTCCGCTTTCCAAGATAGTTGTACATCTGAGCCTGCCACTGAAGAAGATAGTCCTTCTGGTGCATTTGGGGTAGTATTTTTTCCTTCAGCTCCCTTATTGGAAAAGAAATACCATTCAGGACCAGCTCCAATTTCATCACTGATACCTGAAAATAAGAAGTCGGGGGTACTGTTTCCATCTAAGTCTCCCATAGCCAATCCACTACTTGCCCCTAGGGCAGGAAGAAGAGAACTACTAGTCTCATTTTTCTCAAAGCTGATATTATTACCCAGTGTCTCATTATTCCATAGTTCCAGGATATTTGTGGCTCCTACGCCCTGGATCAATAGATCTCTCTTTCCATCCAGGTCTATATCCAACAAGAGCATCTTCCCACTTGCTACATCTGGAAAGTCCACTGTACTTTTTTGGAAATCCCCACTACCATTATTCAAATATAGCTCCGTGAGTAGAGTAGTTCCTGCCAGACTTTCATTCCCACTGATGAAGAAATCCATATCTCCATCATTATCAATATCTCCACTGGCTATCGCAGCATCTCTCAAACCCGGCAGTTCACCTGTATCTTGGGTAAAGGTCAGATCTCCATTATTTATCGCAACTGTACTCAGAAGTTGGGTTCCACTATTTCCACTCAGCAGCACATCTACCCAGCCATCATTGTCAATGTCTTCCAGACTCAAGGCACCACTTTCTACATTAGGGAAAGCGTTGGCCAATGGGTTAAAAGATCCATCAGAAAGTTGGTTGAGGTAAACCAGGGTACTTGCTTGAGTTCCATCATTCCCATGATAGACCAGATCAACATCACCATCATTATCCAGGTCAGCCCATGCTGCCTCACCCCCTAAGAGGCCTGGAAAACTGTTAGTGCTAGCAGTAAACTGGCCACTACCATCATTAATATATAAGACTGCTTGAGGATTAGTTCCATCATCTCCACACAAGAAGAGATCAACGTCTCCATCATTATCTACGTCCGCGGGAGCTATGTCTCCATTCTCGAGGCCCAACGGCAGGTTTTGGCGGGTCATGCCTGTGCCTGCATTTATGGCATTCACAAGGATGAAGGAGGTAGCAGCTCCATTTTCATCAGCTCCTATCCCTACGACATCCAGATCACCATCTACATCTACATCTACCAAAGAAAGCGTAGATTCTGAAAATCCAGTCTTAGGAAGACCAAATACTGTTTCAAATTCTTCTTCTAAGGGTAAGCCTTCTACTGTAAACTCTTTAGCGGCAGAAAAAGCGGATCCTCTAAAGGCTTGGTCTATACTCTGCACCTGGAAAGAATAAGTCTGACCAGGAAGCAGGCCATTAATCTCAGTTACTGTACTCTGCCCAGCGTTTCCTGCCTGTACGATCTTTCTGAAGCCGTTCTCTTTATTACTTAGTGAAGGTACCAGTTCATTAGCTTCACCGTCAATTTCTATCAGGACGTTATACTGAAATCCACCTGACTGCGAAGAAGAAGGTTCATCCCATTTTAGGTTGGCTTTACTTCCCTGGATAGAAAAGTCCAGTTCAGAAGGAGCTTCTGGCGCTGTGAAGCTACCATCAAAGTCATTTTGATATAGTTTTACTGATTCACCTGATACAAGTGAACCTGCCACCAGTACATCCAAGTCTTTTGCAGCATCCTGATCAAAATCACCCAGGGCAATAGCAGAAGATGAAAGCCCCTCAAAAAAATCTGAGTTAATGAGACTCTGGCTGAAGCTGCCTGAAGAGTTAATAAATAGTTGGGTAACTAAATCTCCACTTTGGGTTTGTCCACTAATGATGGCATCTATAAATAAATCATTATTGAGATCACCGAAAGCTACAGCACCACCCCTAAGTCCTGTTAACCTTTGTTTCTCCTTCAAGCTTCCTCCATCATTCTCATATATGATGGTAGCGTATGTCCCGGAAGTATTTCCTGAGACTATCAGATCAGTATCACCATCATTATCTATATCACCAATATCAAGAATACTGTTGATGACTGCGGTAAAGGTACTGCTATTATCCTGCTCGAAAGTTTTATCACCCTGATTCAGATGTAATTCTGCCACTGCTCCTGCGGTTCCCTCTCCTGACACAAATATGTCTAATAGTCCGTCATTATCTACATCTATCCAACTCACTGCAGCATTCACTCCAGGAATAGATAAGCCTGCTAATGCTTCAAAGGTTTCATTCCCTTGGTTCTCATAAACAGCTGTTAGTCGCGTATCATCCTGGGTAATTCCAGCTAGCAACACATCCTGGTCTCCGTCCCTGTCAAAATCTCCTATCGAAAGACTACTATTCTTTACAGCGGTCAAGGAACTACTTACTTCTGAGAAAGTTCCATCTGAGTTTCCTTTAAATATTTGCGTCTGCGCATTTCCTCCACTCTCTCCACTGATGATTATATCCAGAACTCTATCTCCATTTAGGTCCCAAAAAGCAACATCTCCATCTACCAGCCCAGAAATTCCAATATCTTTTGAAGCAAAGGTTCCGTTACCCTGGTTCACGTAAAAAGCCACAGCAGGATTCCCTCCACTCTCTCCCATCATAAATACGTCCAGGTCTCCATCATTTTCATAGTCTCCCCAGGCCAGTGCAGCCTTGGTAAGAGTAGTAGCTGAAAGCTGGCTAGACTCAGTTACATCCGTAAAGTCAGGTCCTAAAATGGTGAAGGTACCAGAGGCAAATTCTCCTCCTTCATAATCCTGGTCCACAGCCTGTACCCCCCAGAAGTAAGTACCTTCAGTGAAGTTGGTACGATCCAGGTTATACTTACCCATCTGACCTCCCAGCTGAGCTATCTTATGGAAATTTGTATTCAGATTTGCAGGAGGCGAAGAGATATCAGCTGTATTTTCGGTATTCCCTACATATACATTGTAGCTGAATCCTTCTACTCTGGCAGCATTTCCTGATGGAGGATTCCATCCTAGGCTAATGGCTGTGCTACCTACATTTGAGGTTAGATCGTTAGGGGTAGCAGGCGTAAAGTTAGCTGTTTCTTCCTCGTTTAAGTACAATTTGAATACGGAAGCATCTGTAATATCCTTCCCCTGAACAATAAAGTCTATTTTCAGATCATCATTTGCAAAACCCCAGGCCACTTGCCCATCTAATACTCCCTGGAATGTTAAGGAGTTATCTGGAGATGGGAGGAAGGAATTACTTCCTTGGTCATAGCTAAACAGTCTGGTAGAAGGTGCCTCTGTATCTCTATCCTGTCCTGCAATAAGCAGATCTAGAAAACCATCTTCGTTAAAGTCGGCCCACTTAACTTCCCCATTATCAACTGCTGGGAAAATGATGTCTGACGCTTGATACACCCCATCTCCATCTGGAGAATAAATCCTGGCACTAGCTGACCCTATTTCATCACTTGTTTTCCCTGTTACCAGTAAGTCTAAATCACCATCACTATCGTAGTCTCCCCATTCAGCATTTCCTTGTTTTAGGGCAGTGATTTCTACTTTCACCTCTGTGAACTCAAAATTCCCCTGGCCGGCATATAGCACTGCTTCATTCCCACTTTCTCCAATTCCTGTCAAGAAGATATCTATCCACCCATCTTTATTAAAGTCGGCCAATGCCAATGCTGCTTCTGACATAGGTGCTATACCTCCACCTAGGACTGCTGAAAAGCTTCCTCCCGTATTTTGAAAAAGGCTTGTAAAGGGAGCACCCCCGGCAGATCCGGAAAGGATAAAGTCCAGACTCCCATCTCCATTCAAGTCGCTTAGCTTACCAGTAGCTTCTGTTACATTATCTACAGTAGCGGACTGAAGAAGGGAAAACTCCCCTGCTCCATTGCCCTGATAGGCCAGCCATTTATACTCAGCTGATTCAACACCGAAAATCATGATGTCTAATGCCCCATCCAGGTTTAGATCTCCAAACTCTAGCTGAGCATTTGCTATAGCTGGCAAGCCAGGTTGTAGAGAAAATGAACCATCCCCATCATTCAGGTATAGGCTAATAGATGAAGTACCCGCAATAACTAAATCATGAGCACCATCATTATTCACATCAGCAAACGCAACATCCCCATCCACCAAATCAGTTGGAATAGTTCCCCCTGCAAAGGCCTCGGTAGTTGCATCTTTAAATTGAGGGTCCGAAAGACTACCACTAGTTTCTTTTGAGGTAGATAACTCAAAATTAGGTCCTACTGCCTGTACTATTGCGAAGTAGTCCCCTCTGCCAAGCCCTTTTATTTCTACAGATTTGGGACCTGTAAATTGCCCTCTCTGAGCTAGAGTACGTGTCCCTGCGGAAGCCACATAATTAGGTGAGATAATATTATAGTTTCCAGTTTCATCTCCCAATCCGATTTGGTAGCTGATTTCTCCACTATTGGCATTATCCTCCCACTTGATAATCAGCGTAGATTCATCCTGTGTAAGGGTAACACTTGTAGGAACCTCTAAATCCAGGCTTTCTAATCCTTGGATATTCTCAAGTAGTACGAAGGATTCAAAGGTGTCCTTCTCAGCAGTAATGACTGTAGCAAGACTTACAAAGTCCAGATTTTGGTCATTATTTATGTCCATCCACTTCACTTCTCGCTGGATACCGGCTAATTCTGATGTCCAGGGAAACTCAGCTGTGGTAAGTTCCAGGTTTACCTCCAAAGCAGCGTTTACATTAGTTGCGCTACCATTTTTAAGGAGAAGAAGAGTAGGTTTTGGATCAGTAGGATCATCTATATTATCTCCTGTGATTAATACATCGGACAAGCCATCATTTGTGTAATCCCCTATGGCCACACGGGTATCCACCAACTTTAGGCCTAAAGTAGTCGCATCAAAAGCTCCACCAGCATTATTATAAGTGTAAACCAGGGCCAGCGCATCTGTTCTAGCTGAGTTGGTGGCTCCGGCAACCAGGAGTTCCAGGAATCCATCTATGTTTAGGTCTGCCCATTCTAAATCCGCAAACACAAATCCTTGAAGACTGGAAAATTCGGTAAAGTTACCAGCGTCATCTTGTCTGTAAATGAGGAGTTTAGGATCTTCTCCAGCCAGTGTACTCGCTCCACAAATAGCTATATCCAGATCTCCATCTGCATCAAAGTCTCCCAAGTCAATGTCTCCATCTACCAGTCCAGTAAGCGTCTGGGACTCGTTCATTCTGCCATTACCATTGTTTACATATACCTCCGCATAAATGCCAGAAGCTGACTCACCGGAAATGACTGCATCCAGGTCTCCATCACTATCAACATCACCTAAGGCAATAGCCCCTCTACTGGTTCCTTCCATGTCAAAGGTAGAACTGAAGGATCCTGAGCCATTATTTTTATACACATTGGTAACAAAAGAACCTCCGAAGGTTTCTCCTGAAATCAGAATATCTATATCTCCATCATTATCTACGTCCCCTGCCGCTAGAGCTGCTGACTTCAAACCAGGAATCCCTCCGGAATTCAGACGACTTAGCTGAAAATCTGGAGAACCACTATTTAGATATACCCCGGAAATGGGAAGTCCAAGTGTATCCAGGCCAGAATAGACGAGATCCAAATTCCCATCATTATTCACATCTGCCCAGAGGGAACTTACCTCAGTAATGGCCACAGCAT
>JBCDBC010000216.1:0-7210 GCA_039184535.1 Bacteroidota bacterium
CAAAAAGTGTTAGAAATGTTATCTGATAGAAAAGACAGCTACAGGAAAAGGTAAGAAGCCCTACTTATGCCTATATCTCCTCTGCTTTTTTCTTATATCTGTAAGCAGTTCGTTTGCTGATTCCGTACTCCTTCATCAATTCAGGAACCAAGGCTTTCGCATTCCCATTGGCTTTCTGGAATCTTTGTAAAATGACCTTCTGGTCTTCCTTGCTTAGGTATTTATTCTCTTTCTCGGCCACGTATTCTGGCTGTATTTCCATTGTCTTAGTGTCAGAATTCCTATCTACTGTCAATTTGCTTTTGGCACCATATTCAGAATTGTGGCGCAAGTGCAGTCGGTAGTATTGGAGAAAACTCAGGCAGATCAAGATCATCAATTCCACTCCCAAGGAAAGGTAAAAGATATTATTAGCCAGGAAGGACTGTTCCGAGTTTGCAGCTAACAGCTCCTCCTCTAAATTCTGGGTCAGCTTAGTTAAGGCTGCTTCTTTTTCCAGGATGAGAGAACGCCTTTCCGACTGCATATCTCCTAGCTGCTGTTGGTGAAAGGAGAGTTGATAGGTAGAGGTTTCCAGTAATCGTTTATCTCTCTCCAAGCTATTTAATCTAGCTAGAGATAATGCCTTTATACTATCGTTAGTTGTTCTTCTTATTCGTTGTTGAACGCTAAGAATCCTTTGGTTAATGGCATCTGTCCGTTTTAGGATCTCATCATTTCCAAGCGCTTGGCTAAGCTTATGTATGAGAGAGTCTTTCTCTGCCAGTTGCGTTACATATTCCTCTGTGAGAGAATCTTTCTTGGTCAGATGTACAGCTTGAAGCCTAGTTTCTGTCTGGTCATGATCATCCAAATAGTCCTGAACGCCATGGACAGAAAAGAAAATGGACATGCCAAAAAAGCTTGCCACTATGGGGACAAAAAGGAGAACCATGAGCCAGTTTTTGTGCCATAATAATTTTGACAATAGGGGCGCAAAAAAGTACTTGGCCAGTTCAATGATAAGCACCATTCCCAAAGCTATGCTCCATACATAAATCCTCCCTAATTCCGGAAGTGCTGTAGCCAGTAAGCTATTACTCAAAAAGTAATGGCCTGTCAGTAAGGAGAAGGCTGAGAGCAATGGAAGGAGTAATACGGCAAAGTAATAAAGCCTTCTTAGCTCTGTTCCATAGGCGTTTGAGATGGTGGAGATCAACATGGCAGCAAGGATTAGTTAAACTCAAAACAGGGTGAACAAACTTGTCGAGAGGAATTTTCCAGTATATCGGTTTGGGCCTCTACGCTAAGGCTATAGGTACCCAGGTTCAATAGCAAAATGTCCGTTTCTTCCTTATCCTGATAGGAAACAAGCAGGTTTTCATCCAATGTTTCCACTGTGGTGGTCTGTCCTGTATTCTGATGGGTAAGTGTCCATACATAACGAATGGGTTCAGGACTACCTGTTACCACCATTTTGAAGCCTAATTCTCTTCTAAAAGCAACAGAAAAGGAGGCAGGAAGGTCATAGGTAGAAATGAGCTTTCCTTGCATCAACAAATCACTTTGTAAAGGGACATAAACCTGAATCTCATCATTAATGGTACTGGAAGTGATTCCATTCTCCACCGTTAAACTGACTTGATAAGTGCCTGACTGAGACCACAGAGGAGTGGCAGATCGCTGATTAGAACCTCCGGGATTAGCATTCTGAAAGGTCCAATTCCAGGAGGTAGGAGTAGGAAATCCTTCACTATCATCTGTAAATGCTGCCTTTTCATTAATGGGAATAGCCTTTCTTCCTTGAAAGGCAGCTGTTAAGGGTTCATGAATGGTGAGATAGTTAAGTTTCTGTTCACTTTCTTCAAAAATAGGATTGGCTGCAAAAAGGCTTACATTCCAAATACCTGGGGTATCAAAACTTAAGGTTGGATTCTGTTCTTCAGAAGAGACCAAGCCTCCTCCTACTCTAGCCATAGCCCATACCCATCTGTTAGGAGAACCTTTGGAGAGGTCTGAGAAGCTCACTAATTGCCCTTTTTCTGCTATGGTTTGTGAAGACTCAAAATCTGCGGTGATAGGCCCGTATACATTAATGAAGTTTTTCCTTCTTATGGAATCAAAACCTACAAATCCATTGACTGAAAGCGTAACTGAATAAGACCCAGGAGTTGAGTAAAAGACACTTGGAGATTTATCCGTAGAACTAACCGGAGACCCCGCAGGGAATGACCATAACCGGGTCTGGACATCTCCTATAGATTCATCATAAAAATTCACTCTTGTCCCTACTGGTATATCCGTCGAATCCGCAGAAAAATCTGCCTGTAAACTGGAAGGAAAGACTTTGATGAGTTGCTCCCTTCTGAGGGTATCTATTTCTCCTTCTCTTTTCACTATCAAAATCACATCAAAGGCTCCTGTATCCTCAAATGCCACCAACACCTTACGATCTGTAGAAGTAGCTGGATTTCCCCCATCAAATATCCACTCATAACTATCAGGTTTGCCCACAGACTTATCTCCAAAAGTGATGGTATCTCCTTTGGCTATGAGCAAACGAGTCTGCGTAAAATCAGCATTCAGCAGTGGCCCAATAAACTCTTCTGTACAGGCCCAAATCGTGATGAGGATCACGAGGCATAGTGAAATGGGGAGTATTCTTTTCATGATGGGGTAGATGAGCTGTTTTAATTGAGATGAATTCGAAAACCTATACCTAGTTTAGGAAGATCCCGAAGGCCGTCATTAAGCCATAAATCTTCTCTCCCATAGCCGAAAAAGGAGAACTGATCCAGGAAGTAAAACTCTGCTTCCAGCCCTAGAGAGATCCCTGCCTGAAGCTCTCTTTGGCTATCTTCCGCCAGCCCGTTTAACTCCTCCAGACCGACTTTCAGGCCCATATTGGCATTGAGAAACCAACTCCCGTCGGTAGCCAGATTGAACATGAAGATTCCATCCAGAAAAAAGCTTTCATACATGGCCTCCTCTGGCACCGTAATGCCGATGGTATCTAGCTGTGTATTGCTTACCCGTGTGTAGATGAAGTGAGGACTCTCTTGTTCATAGCCATAGAATTCATAATTCCCCAGCAGGCGGAAAGACCATTTCTGACTGAGGTGATAGCCATAGCCCATACCCAGGGAGTAGCCCCTGAGGTCTTTAAAAATAACGGTACCATTGGCTTCCATAAACTGGCCACCTTGCAGATGACGCTGGGCCTGCAGGCTGCTACCCAGTAGGATAAAAAGGAGGAGTAAATGGTAGATTCTCATACTAGCTGAATTAAGTGTTTACTCTTGCCCCTCCGGGGGTTTCGGAAGGAAAGCAAGATGGATTCACACAAAGTGTGAATCAAAATTCCTTAACCAGCTGATTGTGAGTGCGTTGAAAAATTTTCAGGATACCTAAATCAATACCTCCAGGTATCCTGAACCCTTCATATAGCCTTCAATCCCGCTTTTTAGGATACTTTTTAGGTATCCCAAACTGAAAAAAACATTGTTAGGGAGTGTCTTTATCTAAAAATATCCAAAATTCGGGGGAATTCCATATGAGCTAATGGAATTTTCTGAAGAATTAGGTATCTTATTGTGTATCCTAAGCTCGCCTACACACCCTGTCGCTGGATTTTCAGGTATCTAATCCAGTATCCTATGGCAGATTTAGTCATCATCAAAGGGAAACGAACTTCCCGAACTCTTTTAGGAGAATTAGCCAATCAACATCATCTCAAACAGTACGAGTTTCTTGATTATGCCTTGGTCTTTTTCAAACAGACTGGCCATGACCCAAGAGAGGCGGAAATCAGTTCACCTGCTGAAGAATTGAAGAAGCTTAGAAATACCCTGGTTTCCTTCATCCGAAAACAGGAAAAGGATATTCTCCTTCCTATGATGGACAGAGTGGAAGAAACGCTCAAGCTACAGGTCAAACACATACAGAATTCAGGAAGCCACATTCACTCCTCCTCCAAGGCAGCTCCCTCGAAAGCACCTCCCGGGAAGTCCGCTAAGGGTAGGTTGCTGATTCCTCCTTCTGCTATGAAAAATAAAGCTGAACTGATCTCAGACTGCCATACCCCTGAAGCCAAACTGGCCTTTCTAAAAACTAAGCTCAGCGCTAGTGGTAAGGGCTATCAATTGAACTTATCTGAAGCAGAGTTCCATCAACTATTCAGCTGAGCATCCTAGCTATATTCACATTTGTATATCATTCTATGTATATCAGCCTATGTACATCAAGATCCACAAACCACAGAATAGATATGGCTACGACAATACAGGTAGCTGTGCCAACCTGGTCAGCTACCTGGAAAAGGAGAATATAGAAAAAGACCTTCTGGATCATAGCTATTTCTTTTCGGCTACAGATGAAATGGTCTTTCCTAGGCAGGTTACTGAACATATTGATGGGAATAAAAAGTGGATTAAAAAAAATGAAGCTAAGTATTATATGCTAACGCTCAATCCTTCTAAGGCAGAACTAACCCATTTGAAAAATGATCCTGAGAAGCTCAAAGCCTACACCCGTGAAGTCATGGATATATATGCTAGACAGTTTGATCGAAAGCTGGATGGAAAGCCTTTAAGCGGAAAGGACTTGGTGTATTACGCAAAGATTGAGCAGTCTCGTTATTATCATCCATCAGAGAGAATCTATCAGGAAAGCTATGTCCATAATGAAGAGATTAGAGAACGACTAACTACACTAAAACGATCTCTTAGAAAAACACAGGATCTTTCCATTAAGCTGGAGTTAGAGAAAGAAATGGAAGCCCTAACCCAGTCTTATCTACGAGATGAGGCTGGTAATGTCATCCTTGCGGGTAATGAGAAAGCGGGCATGCAAACCCATATTCATGTGATTGTATCCAGAAAGGACAGAAGTCAGTGTGTAAGCCTATCTCCTTTTGCTAATTCCAGAGGTAGCAAGAATCAATTGAAGGGCAGGTCTGTCAGAGTGGGATTTGATAGAGATGAATTTACGGAGAATTGTGAACAGCTATTTGACAGACAGTTTCAATACCAAAGGAGTAGAGAAGAGTCCTACCGTTACCACTATTACAGAAAGCATGAAGCCTCTCGATTTGCCAGGGAGCTTTTGTATATCCCTACTTCTCCCAAAGCTTTGGCTCGTAAGCTGGTTCTCCAACTGCTAAAAGACAGTCCAGAAATACAGAAGCTTGTGAGAAAGGGATTATCCATTAGACACAGAGCAAAGGTTCTTAACAGAACCATCGAACAGGTATCCCGCCAAATAGAAGCGGGACTTTCCCCAGGAACAGTGGCAGTCAAGCGAATGATGGAAAAGAGTATTCAGGTAGTGAAGAAGGTAGGATACGGCATCGAAATCAATTAAGCCATGAGTCTCTCAGCCCTTGTATTTATCGGATCTGTGTTACTGGTGCTAACGGCCCTACAGCTGCTAATCCTAAAAAGAACTTCTTTAGCCTTGAGTGTATTATTGCTCCTGATTCTCCATTCCACAGCTATTTGGATGCTGGTCCACTTTAGCAGCCTTACAGAAATACAGTATGGACTTTTCTTATTCCTCCCCTCACTTGCCTTCAGCCTGGTTGGGTATTCTTTGGGAAGTGGATCAAAAAAGAAAAGAAGCATCTGGGAGATAGTATTTCCTGCCAAAGGTAAGGATGCTCAGCTTGACCTAATCCGAGGATTAGCCATATTCGGAGCAGCGGGTTTCGGAAAAACCAAGTCTGCGTTTGCCCCTATTATTCAGCATTGTGCTGATCAAGGTATGGGCGGAATTTTCTATGACTATAAAGACTTTGAGCTTTCTGAGATGATTTATGCTTTCTATCAGAAAACAGCTCATCCCGTTTACTTCGTAGCCCCAGGCAGACCCGCCCTAAGCCATAAAATAAATCCTATTCACCCTGACTATCTCAACAGCCTAAATGATGTCAATGCCCTCGCTCATGCCTTTATCTCTAATCTCTCCTATGATCAAAAAGGACATACTTCCTTTTTCAATGATGCAGCAGAAGCAGCATTAGCGGGGACCATCTGGCGTACCAAAGAGTCTTATCCAGAGCTGTGTAATCTCCCTTATGTAACCACCATTCTGCTCACCAAAGAATTAGACGAGTTGGAAGCCTATCTAAGAGAAAGTGAGTACGCCAGTATTCTGGCAAAGACCTTCCTGGACAGTTTAGCCTCTGATAGACAGATAGCTGCCGTACAAGCTACCCTCTCTAATGCTCTTAGGAAGATTGTCTCTCCTGAAATGTTTGCTGTATTTTCTGGAAATGATTTTTCCCTGGCCTTAAATAATCCTTCTCATCCTGCTGTCATGGTGCTAGTCAACCATCCCAAGTATGATTCCGTCTTTGCCCCATTTCTGGCGACTGTTGCCCAGTCAGCTCTTTTACAAATGGCGGAGAGGAACCGACATCCTTCTGTCCTTTTGCTGGATGAAGCGGCTACCCTCAAAATTCCAAGGATGGAGCGAGTGCCAGCCACTATGCGTTCCTATCAGATAGCTACGGTATTAGGACTTCAGGATAAAGTCCAGGGAGAAATTCTATACGAAGAGAAGAAACTCAAGGCCATACTAGCCAACCTCAGCTCCAAACTCATCACCCATGCCAATGATCCTGATACAGCCCGTTATTATGAACGCTTCTTTGAGGTCGTAGATCAGGAAACTAGATCTGTTAGTAGAAGCACTTCTTTTCTCCACAACAGCCCTTCACGAGAAACCCTCTCCACAAAAGAAAGGAGCAAACACAAAGCCTTTGAGTTCTTCCAGCTCAAGCCCGGCGAATTCTTCATCTTTGATCATGAGGGGAACAACGGAAAAGCGCAGCTAAAAATGGTGGACTATGAGCCACTCATGCCGCCTGCCATTTATCAGCAGAGCTCGGCAGATATGGAGGCATATTTTCAGCAGGTGTTGAGGGAGGCGAGGGAGTTGGGGTAAACATAAGGAAGGGAGTAGTAGAATCTAAGGCTGGGTGAGGATAAGGGTACACCTAAATTTCTATGGTGATATAGACTTTTCGCCACCCCTTTTTCGGATTTTCACATAGAATACTGATGCACCGGTTATAATCAATAGGGCTAATAATAACCTCAGATTCAAACTACTGTTATACTGGTTATTCTCCATATCCCCCAAAGCAACCAAGCCCCCCCAATAATAGGGCTCATTATCATGAGATTCTTCCAGATATTTTAGTTTTGCAAGTCTTAGCGATTCAGATTTG
>JBCDBC010000217.1:0-7203 GCA_039184535.1 Bacteroidota bacterium
CAATCTTTAGGAAGATCTCCCATCTTTACCGCTTCATCCAGCGTCTTTATCTTGACTTGATCATCTCCTTTTAAGGCCATGTCTGTGGATTAGTTCTGCTAAGATAAATAACGCCAACCTTTTATCAGGATTTCCAGGTCTAAATACCAGCTATATGTCTGGGCGTAATAGGAATCCAGGGCATGTGCATCCAGTTCCGTAGTGGAACTTCCTTTGCCGGACCTGAACGCCATACTCAATATTCCCTGTTTCAATTCAGGTAAACCTTCCTGCTGATCAGATATGTATCCCACCATATGCTTATTCCCAAACAATACTTGCCCTATACTACCCAAGGCCTTAAGAGGCTTTTTATAAAAGAGAAACAAGAGCGGATAACTGATCAATAACAGTAAGCTACCCAGTACATCAAAGGCTCTTTTTCTCAAGAGAATATTTCTCTTACTCAGGTTATAAGTAGAGGTCTGAGTATGCTTAGCCAGATATACTTCTTGCGGCCCTATGAGAAAGTGATTCCCAGGAGGAATAATTTTAAAACTCAAATTCTGTCCTTGCCTACTTTGCATGATGTCCATGATCTGACTGGCAGAAATCCCTTCTGCAGAAAAAACCAGTTCTTCCACATCATAGAGAGAAAGTATTTCTTCCAGTTGGAATAAGGCCCCTAAGCTGTCTATCACTGGAGAATCACCATTACTAACTATGCCTATCAACTTGACCGGATAGTCTAACTCCCGATTGATGAGTTGCTGGCTTCTCTCCAGACTTTTCCCTGATCCTATGAGCAACACCCGCTTGAGGGTTTTCTCATGGAAGAAGAAGCTTCCGCCCTGGCGTAGATTGATCAGGCCTCTGAGGGTAATGGCCTGTATCATGGCAAAGATGGACGTAAGCCCTACGATAGCCCTGGAGAAGTTAATCTGCGGAAAGACATAGCTCACAGTAGCTATGGCGATAAAGCCTCCAAAAGTAGCCGTAATGATAGATCGGATCTGGTAGGGTTTCTTGTAAGCCCCTGCTATCGCCAGAAAAGAGATGAAGACCAGCGTATAAATGGGTGCTGCAACCCAATCAAAGGAAGCTGGATAAGCCCCTCCTTCTATGTATTTTACATAATGCTCCCAGTAGCTCTTGATTCCATAGATCAGTCCGTAGATGAGTCCTCCCTCAATAAGTGGAAACCCCATCCTCTTCCCTAACCGATACAGCACTGCTAACAATGCTCGGAAGTACACGGCTAACCTAATCCCAGCTATGAACAGCTGCTTTTTACTTCCCCCAAAATGTTTTTGCGCAAAAATGATCATGGCCTGATAAAAGACCTTCACATAATTAATGCTGCCTGTCTTGGTACTTTCTCCCTTATAGTGGATGATCTGGGTGTCTGCTAAGTAGGCATTGGTATGTTCTCCCAATAGAATCCTGTAAGAAAGGTCTATGTCTTCTCCATACATGAAGAAATCTTCATCCAGGTAGCCTATCTCTTCCAGCAAGTCTTTCTTCATCCACATATAGGCGCCAGAGAGTATCTCTATTTCATGATTTCCTTCCTTATCCAGATAGCTCAAATGGTACTTCCCAAAGACCTTGCTCTTGGGAAAGAGGGATGACAAGCCAAAGATCTTATAAAAGGACACCCAGGGTGTAGGTAGACTACGCTTGGATTCTGGCAAGAAGGCTCCATCTCCATCTATCATTTTTACGCCCAAGCCGCCCGTTTGAGGATGGGCTTCCATGTAGTCGAAGCATTTTACAAATGTATCTTCAGAAACTACTGTATCAGGATTCAGGAGGAGTACGTACTTCCCCTTGGCTATGTGGATCCCCTGATTATTGGCTTTAGAGAAACCGGGATTATCTGTATTCTCGATGAGGGTAATGGTATCGGAAAATTTCTCCTTCAGCATTTGCTGACTCCCATCAGTAGAATTATTGTCTATGACAATGATTTCAGCGCTGAGCTGTTTGGCAGCTTCCAAAGCTGACAACAGGCACTGCTCCAAAAAGTAGCGGACATTGTAATTAACGATGATGACTGATAGGTCCATGCCTAAAGGTGGGAAGCTTATAGGACACCGTTCCCATTAGAAGAAGTCGCCACCAGGGTACGGTTCACCAGCGACCTAGCTAAGGTAACTTCATCCGTAAATTCCAGATCACAACCTACAGGTATGCCGCGGGCGATACTGGATATCTTCACATCAAATGGCTGTAGCTTCTTGGAAATGTAAAAGGCGGTGGTGTCCCCTTCTATATTGGCACTAAAGGCAAAGATGACTTCCTTGATTTCTTCTGACTGACTGATCTTCTCTACCAGTGGATCTATTTTCAGTAAAGATGGGCCTATGCCCTGTAACGGATTGATTAGTCCTCCCAGCACATGGTAGATCCCCTGAAACTGGTGAGTTCCTTCCAGCGCCATGACATCCTTAGTATCTTCTACCACACAGATAACCGACTTATCCCTTCTGGGATTAGCACAGATGTTACAGATGTCTTCGTCAGAAATATTATGGCAGGATTTACAGTACTTGATGTTCTGTCCCAGATCTATGATAGAAGCTCCTAAGCGTTCATTGTCTTCTTTTCCCTGCTTGAGCATATGAAGTGCCAGTCTCAGAGCGGTTTTCTTTCCTATACCCGGTAAGCTGGACAGCTCATTGACTACATTCTCTATCAACCTCGAAGGATATTCCATATATGCTTAACGCGCTAGTTGTTGATAAAAGTGAAAAAGCTTTCTCCTCAGATCTTTTCTCCATTGGCTCTTTCCATTCTTTAAAAATACGAAAAAAAGCCCGGTTTATAGCCCCTTTCTGAAATAGATCATTTTTAGGCGAAAAGCTTGGATTGGAGGTTCTGACAAACAAATTTTTTGAAGAATAGCAGGCTATTTTGATAAAAATTAGTGCAGATCAGGTTCTCCTAGCCAGTTTTTTCGACAAAAACTAACGGTTTTTCTCCAGGGCAGCCTCCCTTTCTCCCCGCTCCAAAGCCAGGTCTATGAGTAGGCTGATCAGTTCAGCATATTCTACTCCATTTTGCATCCAAAGTTTAGGATACATGCTGATATCTGTAAAGCCGGGAAGGGTATTCACCTCGTTAATGAAGACATTGCCTTCCTCATCCAGGAACATATCCACTCTGGTCATACCTTCACAGCCCAACACTTGATAGGCGTTCTTGGCTACCAGCATGAGCTTGGCCAACATTTGATCATCTATGTCCTTGGCAGGAATCTGAACCTGTGCAGCATCCTCGCTCTCATATTTGGCATCATAATCATAGAATCCATCTGTCATGATCACCTCTCCTACTCCCGTAGTTTCTACCCTTCCATTTCCCATGACCGCACATTCCAACTCACGCCCAGAGATAGCTTCCTCTACTATGATCTTGTGGTCAAACTTAAAGGCAGTAGCTATGGCTTCTTTCAACTCCTTCACATCATCTGCTTTCTTCACCCCCACTGAAGAACCCATATTAGCGGGTTTTATGAATACAGGTAATCCCAATTTATTCACCACGGCGTGATAGTCTACGGCATCTTTTTCAAAATGGTGAAAGACTAAGGCATCAGCGACTTTCAGGTCAGCTTCCCTCAGCAGTCGTTTACTGATGTCCTTATCCATAGAAACTGCAGAACCTACTACGTCTGGTCCTACAAAGGGGAGATTTATCTGCTTAAGAATACCCTGAAGCGTCCCATCTTCTCCGTAAGGTCCATGGATGATGGGGAAAACCACATCTATTTGCTCTATGGCGGAGAGTTCTCCCAATCTGATGATCTGCCCCTTCTCTGCTCCCGGAATGATGGCCAAGGGTTCTCCATCATCTATTCTTACCCCAGGGGCGAGAAAAGCCTCCTCAGATAACCTGAACCAGCGACCTCCTCTCCCCACGCCTATCAGGCAAACCTGAAAACGACTTTTATCAATGGCAGCATAAATGTTCTTGGCTGAGTTAATGGACACATCATGTTCCGGAGATTTCCCCCCGAAGATAAGGGCTACTGTAAGCATATATTTGTGTATGTTAGGAAGCTGAAATTCGAAAATTTCCCTGTGAAGCAGAAATCATAAGTTAACTCTTTTTTTATGCAGCAATTCAACCCTAAAAACGAAGATATCCTTATATACGTGGGAGGAAAACTTCTTCCCCGTTCAGAAGCCAAAGTTTCTGTATTTGATAGTGTAGTACAGGGGGGAGATGCTGTATGGGAAGGATTACGTGTATATGATGGAAGAATCTTTTCACTGGAAGAGCACCTGGACCGCATGGTTGCTTCTGCTAAAGCCATGGCCTTTACAGATATTCCTTCAAAAGAGTCTGTGAAGCAAGCCCTCTTTGATACGCTCAAGGCCAACAATATGAGGGATGGGGTACACATACGCATGACCCTTACCCGTGGGACCAAGACTACTTCCGGTATGGACCCACGCCTGAACCAGTTTGGCTCCTGTCTGATCATAGTCGCGGAATGGAAAGCGCCCATTTATGATAATAGTGGGGTAACTCTCATCACGGCTTCCAATCGTAGAAATGCACCCCAGTTTGTGGACTCCAAGATCCACCACAACAACCTCATCAATAATATCCTCGCCAAAATAGAGGCTAATATAGCCGGAGCAGATGATGCCCTCATGCTGGACATAGATGGCTTCGTAGCAGAAACTAACGCCACCAATGTCTTCATGGTCAGAAAGGGAGTCCTTCGTACGCCTACCCCTGATGCGTGTCTACCCGGCATCACACGTGCCTTAGTCATGGAACTAGCCAAGGAAGGCGGCATCCCCCTGGAAGAAACCCGCATCAGTCTGGCAGAATTCCACGCTGCAGATGAGATGTTTACCACCGGTACCATGGGAGAACTCACACCTGTCCTCAAACTTGACGGCAGAGTAATAGGAGATGGAAACATAGGACCTGTTACCAAAAAGATTCAGGAATTGTTCAGGGCTAAGACAGAGAAGATGGGGGTGCCCGTTCCAGAGTGGTAAATGAATTAGCGGACAGGAGTCCGCTACTCTTAGGTTGCCAAGCAGGAGCTTAGCAACCCTCAACTGTGTGTTGAACAAGCTCCTGCTTGTTCAGGATTTTGTCCATGACTACCGCCCTGGAATAGCAACTCTTATCGATTAAATAAGCTTCAGGAAAGCTGGATGCTTTTACTAGTAATCTCTCCTACCCCAAGAAGGTCGGCAACGAGCCTTTCATAGCTTCTCTCTTCCCCCGTTGTCAAGAATATATTCTCTTTCTCAGGAGAATCTCCTTTTGCCCATAACTCTTTTACCCTTCTGGCAATAGCAGCTGAAGGTTCATGGATCTGCATGCTACCATGGGTAATTTCTTCTATGGCTTTAGTGAGGAAAGGATAGTGTGTACAGCCCAGGACCAGTTGGTCTACAGAGGCGTCCATCATGGGCTGGAGATAAGACTGCAGGAGCGCTTTCCCAGCTTCATCCTCCATATTCCCAGATTCCACCCACTCTACCAAACCATGTCCTATTTGGACAATGACCTCTACGCCTGATGCGTAGCGTTCTGAGGTTTGGAGGAAGTGGCCTCCTTTTAGCGTACCCGCAGTAGCTAACACGCCTACTTTGCCCGTTTTGGTTTGGGTGGCGGCAGGTTTGATAGCGGGCTCTACCCCTACGAAAGGAATACTGAAAACTTCCCGCAAATGATGAACTGCAGCTGTAGTGGCAGTATTACAGGCAACCACTATCAGGCTACAAGCATATTCTTCGATTAGAAAAGATGAAACTCGCTCACTTCTATCTTTTATCCATTCAGGATGTTTTTCTCCATATGGGCAGTAGGCTTGATCTGCCAGGTAAATGATGGAGGTTTCCGGAAGGTGTGCATTAACTGCTTTCCAGATACTTAGGCCACCCACTCCTGAGTCAAACATGCCTATTCTCATATAGACTTGATGATTTTGTTGGTAAGGACACCAAAGGGCTCCATTTTGATGTTAATCTCATCCCCGGGTTTTAGGTAATGATCACTGATTCTCCCACAAGCGTGAGGAAGCATACCTGTAGTAATGATATCTCCTGGATAGAGGGTTTCAAAACGGGAAATGTCAGCTATGATTTTGGGGATGTTAACAGGAAATTCCTCGTAGACCTCAATGACCCAGTTCTGGTCATTCACCTCTACCTCCAGAGAATACTCACTAATATTCTGCAGCTCGTCCTTAGTGATCAGGCAAGGCCCCATGACATTAGAGGTGTCAAAGCACTTACTGTGGGTGTGAGGACTGTGGTCTGTTAATTCTTCCTGGAAAAGATCTGTAGCTGTCAGGTCATTGAAGAGAGAGTAGCCCCCTACATATTCCATGGCATCTTCTTCAGATATATTTACGCCTTCTTTTTTAATGAATATGGCCAGTTCTACTTCCAGGTCTAGCTGGTTGGATGATTGGGGCCATCTTATTTGCTCATCACAACCTATGATGGCTCTGCTATTCCCGAAATAGTGAGAAAAGCTTTCTCTTTTTTTCTTATTAAGCAGCTTCCCAATTTTCTGACTTACACTCTTCCCAAAAGAAACTACCCCATCTGCTATATAGTCCTGCGGTTCTTCCATCACATGACGCAGGCTTTTAGGCCTTCCTAAGGGCGGCAGAAGCCTGACTTCATCCAGGGTATATCCACAACGTGGCGGAAGTTCTTTCTCCCAATATTCAAGATCATCCTGAATGATCTTAATGCCATAATCAAAATCATGCAGTAAGCCCATCATAGACATGAGGCCCGGTAGCATTCTCCTCCTTCTCCTTATCTCAACAGCTTGTATATCCACTATATTTTCCCCACCTCCGCAGAGCACGCCCAGGTGCTCTCCTGACTGTGGATCATCAAGTGCTTCAAAGCTTACCAGTTTCATCCCCCAAAACTAATACATCTCGCTAAAAACTCAGCTTATCTTCTTAATTTGAGAGGCATGGACCCTATTCTCTCTCTCGCTATTGTCGTTACCTATTTTCTGATCCTCTTTGTTATCTCCTGGGTTACGGGAAAAGGAGCAGATCAGGACACTTTCTTTAAGGCCAATAAAAATTCTCCCTGGTACCTGGTAGCCTTTGGGATGATAGGAGCTTCCCTATCTGGGGTGACCTTTATTTCTGTGCCGGGAGCAGTAGGCGGAGGAGGTGGATTTAGTTACTTCCAGTTTGTCTTGGGAAATTTTCTCGGC
>JBCDBC010000218.1:0-7168 GCA_039184535.1 Bacteroidota bacterium
CAGAAAAGAGCCCCATTCTCAATATATCTGTGAGGTTCAGGACAAGTAAACCCGCCTTAAATCTGTACGGAAACTTATACTGCAATACAGAGAAGTACCCTGTACGGAATGGCTATAGCCTTTAAGCTGTCTTGAGATTTCCCCTATTAGGAGAATAGAATCCTGGATAAACATTATATATGCAACTTGTATATACAAGTTGTATTTCCTAATTTAAGAAATAACTATTTGCGTACTATCAGCCTTAGAGGAAAACAGCAAATCATCCTTCAAAGAAGGCTGGCAAAATGTGGAGCCTGATTATTAGGAGATAATAGTAATAGCCAAAGGATTCCCATATGAAAATTGCCATGCTCGGTTCGGGCTTTATCGCTCGATTTTACATAGAGTCTTTACATGCACAGCGGAGAATTGACAAAGTAGTGATGGTCTATTCCCGTAATGGGGATAATGCCAAACGTTTTGCTTATGATTATGGACTTCCGCATTACACCACTTCTATGGAAGAAGCCATTGCTCATCCGGAAGTGGAAGTGGTCCTCATTTCCCTACCTAATCACTTACATGAAGCGGCCGTATTAGCCTGTGCCAAAGCCAAGAAACACGTGCTATGCACCAAACCTCTGGGCAGAAACGCTGAGGAAGCTAAGCGTATGCTGGATGCTGTAGAAGAGGCTGGTATTTTTGGAGGCTATTTAGAAGATCTCTGTTATACCCCAAAATTCTTGAAATCCGTAGCGAGTGTCAAAAAGGGGGATATCGGAAGAGTCCTTTGGGCAAAATCCAGGGAGACACATCCCGGTCCCCATAGCGACTGGTTTTGGGATAAGGAACAATCCGGTGGTGGAGCCATTATTGATTTAGGATGCCATTGTGTGGAGATCAGCAGAAACTTTATCGGGAAACATGTGAAGCCGCTGGAAGTGATGTGTTGG
The DNA here is from genome assembly GCA_039184535.1 of Bacteroidota bacterium. Lineage (GTDB taxonomy): Bacteria > Bacteroidota > Bacteroidia > J057 > J057 > JBCBKZ01. Next base: position 936 of record JBCDBC010000218.1, read on the forward strand.
GCTGATACGCAGGTTCACCCTATAGAGGCAGAGGACCATGCTATCGGTTTGGTCAAATATGCTAATGGTGCAGTGGGCCAATTTGAAGTGAGCTGGACATTCCGTGGAGGAATGGATTTGCGTGATGAAGTCATGGGTACTGAAGGGACCATCTGGCTGAATAGCTTTTTGCGGACAGGCTTTGAAATGTTTACTACCGGTAAAGGAGGGGAAGGCTATGTAGCAGAAAAGGCCGAGTCCAATACGGGTTGGTTATTTCCTGTGGGGGATGAGGCGCATGAGCTGGGCTACCCACACATGTTCACGGATATGTTTACAGCCATTGAAGAAGGCAGAGAGCCGTTGGAAACATTTTATGATGGCTATGTAGTCAATGCCATTTTAGATGCTGCCTTTAAATCAGCTGAGAGTAAGTCTTGGGAGCCGGTTGTCTTGGAAGATTGGCGAGGAGATGCTGTAGTAGAGAGTGAGAAAAAGTGGACTTCTTATGATGAAGAGCATTATCTGATCAAAGAAGAAATCCTGCCAAATGGAGATGTGTCATTGGTACTGAAAAACAAGGCAACGGGAAAAGTCTCCATGAAAGTTACCAAGGCAAAAGACTAAGCAGTTTCCCCCTCGACATGCTGAAGGATAAAAATATCGTGATCATTGGAGGTACCAGCGGAATCGGACTAGCTACCTCTTCTGCCCTCATTGAGCAGGGAGCGAATGTCGTTGCGACTGGTCTTGATGAGGCTTCTTGTCAACAGGCTCAGAATATTCTCCAGGATCATGGGATAGCTATCTGTCTGGATGCGAGAATAGAAGGTACAGCTAAGAAGGCTATTGAGAAATGTGCGGTAGAGTTTGGCAGTTTTGATGCCTTGTTTCACGTAGCGGGGGGTAGTGGGCGTAAATGGGGAGATGGCCCTCTACATGAGCTAAGTCTGGAGGGCTGGCAAAAGACCATGGATCTCAATTTAACTTCCGTTATGCTATCTAACCAGGCTGCGGTACGGCATTTCATGGCGAAGGAAACATCAGGAAGTATCCTGAACCTGAGTTCTGTCCTTGGATTCTCTCCTGCCCCCAGGTTCTTCTATACCCATGCCTATGCAGCAGCTAAATCTGCCATTGTGGGCCTTTCCAAATCTCTGGCCGCCTATTACGCTCAGCATAATATCAGAATAAATGTCTTGGCGCCTTCCCTGGTGTTAACCCCAATGTCCCAAAGAGCACAGGGCAACGAGGCCATCATGCAGTATGTACAAACGAAACAGCCATTAGACGGCGGTCGAATAGGGCAGCCTGAAGATCTTACCCAACTGGCCTGCTATTTTTTGTCGGATCATTCCCGCTTTACTACAGGACAAGTGATCTCGGTGGATGGGGGATGGCAGGTAAGTGAAGGACAGTGGAGAAAAGAATAAAAAGAAAGTAGGATACAGTCTACTTAAGAATAGAGAATGTGTTACCTAAGCATAAAAGACTAAAATGGATGTACCTATTGCTATAGGGATAGATTTAGGAGGAACCATGATCAAGGGGGTGCTAATCCGAGAAGATGGGGAGATCCTAAACCAAATGACGAGGCATACGAACGATGCGGGTGATGCTTCCATTTTCACCTGGAAGGAGGAAATCAAAAAAGTAGTAGAGACACTAAAGCCTGAAGGAAAAATGGATATCCCTATTGGCATTTGTGCCCCAGGTATACCTGATACTTCCCATCAAGCCATAGCCTATATGCCGGGAAGATTGGATGGGCTGGAAAACCTAAATTGGGCGGAGTACTTGACTGAAAAGCATGTCTACGTCATCAATGATGCCAAGGCGGCCATGATGGCAGAACATCAATTCGGGGTGGGGAAAGGAGTAGAAAACCTGATCCTACTAACCTTAGGCACAGGAGTAGGAGGGGCCATAGTTATAGGAGGGAAACTATATGATGGATGGCTGAACCGGGCAGGACATTTAGGACACCTTTCTCAACAGCCTTTTGGGGAAGAAGGCATCTTCAATCTGCCTGGAACGCTGGAAATGGCTATCGGAAATGCTACCATTTTACAGCGATCTAAAGGCCAATTCCAAAGCACACATGAACTGGTACAGGCATATAAAAAGGGAGATGATTGGGCCACCTTGGTTTGGCTAGAGTCAATCAAAGCCCTAGCAATGGGATTAAGCTCTTTGGTCAACATTCTTTCTCCCGAGTTAATCATCTTGAGTGGGGGGATTACCCAAGCAGAGGATTCCCTATTGAGGCCCTTGAAAAACTATATGAAGTTGTTTGAATGGCTACCGGGAAACCTTCCAACGCCTATTGTAAAAGCCAGTTTCACTTCTTTTGCTGGTGCAGTGGGTGCAGCAGGCTTCGCCTTAAAACACTAAGCTACCAATCACATAATACCTAATATGACACCTTCTCAGGAATATTTAGCTAAATGTCAACAAATCATAGAGATCATCGGCCAACAGCAAGCCCAAATACAACTGGCTGCAGATTGGTTTGCTCATAGCATTCTACAAGGGAGAATGGTGCATCTCTTTGGTTCAGGCCATAGTCGAATCATGGTAGAAGAAATGTGGCCACGCTATGGCTCCTTTCCGGGATTTAACCCCATTGTAGAACTCTCCCTGACTTTCCACAACATGGTGACTGGCCCCAATGGTCAAAGACAGGCTATGTTTTTGGAGAATGTTCCTGGTTTTGCCGCCAGAATCTTGAGGAACTTTGACTTATCATCTGTTGATAGCGCACTTATCATTTCTTCTAGTGGAACGAGTCTGGTTCCGGTTGAAATGGCAGAAGGCTTCCAGAAAGAAGGCATAAAGGTAGTTAGCCTCATAACCATGAGGCACTCAGAAAAAAGTAGCAGTAAGAGAGCAGATGGAAAGAAGCTTCAGGATTTCTCGGATTTGGTACTGGATACAGGTGCGCCCATAGGAGATGCCATGATCAGTATTCCTGATTTAGATACCCCCGTTTCTCCCGGCTCTACTGTTGGTGGTGCTGTGATCATTAATAGCATAAAAGCTGAGGTGGCAAAAAGACTAACAGAGGCAGGACAACCTCCCAAGGTATTAACTGCTGCTTCCATAGTAGGGAAGGAACGTGCTACCAATTTATTTGAAAGTGCCTATGATGAGCATGCCCATCGCATGGCAAAGCTGTATGAAAAGGTAGGCGAAAATCAATAGAGTGTAAGGACTGGAGGCCAGTCAACTTGGACCTTCTCCCACTACTTCAAACCCGATAGTTTACTCTCTCAACCTCAAAAAACATCATGGTGAATTTCAGGCCAGGGATTTCCCAACAATACGAAACAGACATTCTTGTGATAGGTGCCGGAAGTGCAGGATCTACTGCTGCCCTTGCTGCCGCTAGAGGAAAGTATAAGGTTACGCTGGTAGAGCGTTATGGCTTTCCCGGAGGTACCTCCACCCAAATGCTGGACACCTTTTATGGTTTTTTTACGCCTTCTGATACTCCTAAGAAAATTGTGGGAGGGATTCCTGATCGAGTGGTTAATATGCTGGATCAGTCGGCGGATATATTTCTCCGGCCTAATACGTATGGGGCGGGTACAGGTGTCAACTACAATCCTGAAAAATTAAAATGGGTATGGGATCATTTACTGATAGAGAGCGGGGTGCAGGTTTTTTATCATTCTACCCTAGTGGGGGTTGAAAGTACAGGAGAAACTTCTACCTGCATTTTCTTTCATAAGGGCGTTGGCTTCTTCTCTATCACTGCGAAGAGGGTGATTGATGCTTCTGGTGATGCTGATTTCTGCCACTGGGCAGGCATAGCTTATGAAAAGGCTGGAGAGAAAGAACCCGCTCAAAGTATGACTACTACCTTCCGCATGTGCAATGTGGAACATGAAGAGTATGAAGCAGCAGGCGGGAAAAAAATGCTTCAGGAGAGAATGGCCCATGCTTATGAGAAGAAAACCTATGTCTTGCCCAGGAAGAAAGGCTCAGCCCATGAAATGTGTCAGCCTAAATGTATTTCTACCGTCGCAGTTAAAGTCGTGGATTTAGACCCTTTACATGTGGAAGAACTGACTCAAGCGGAAATCACAGGTCGTCAGCAATCCTTTAACTATGAGGCGTTTTTTCGAGGGGAGATCCCGGGCTACCAAAATGCCCGAATCATAGGGCTTTCTCATCAGATTGGAGTTCGAGAAACGAGAAGGGTATATGGAAACTATCGTTTGTCCAAGGAAGATTGTATGTCTGCTCGGACCTTTGAAGATCAGATTTTCCTTTGTGGGGCACCCATAGAAGACCATCGGAAGTCTGTGGACGGAAAGTCGGAAACCTATTGGCAGTACGTACCTGATGGAGGGGTTTATGGTGTGCCCTATGGGACTATCGTACCTAAAGACAGCACCAATGTTTGGGTGGTGGGCCGCTGTTTCTCTGCTACGCATGACGCGCATGCTTCCTGTAGATCTATGGCCCAAACCATGAGCATGGGACAGGCAGCAGGTCTGGCTTCTGTTCTTTCATTAGATACAGATCAGGATGCTAAGAATATAGATACTGGCAAGTTACAGGATTCGCTCCTCCAAGCTGGGGCTATACTGGAAACGCCAGATAGAACGGCAGATACCTCAAGAAATGGCTGGAAGAATAATCTATAACGGATGATACAGCAGGGATTTTTTAGAACGGTATTGGGTGATAAACCCACTTCTGAGATGGGATTGACCTATTCCCATGAACACATCGTCATTGAAGACAGCTATGTGACTGCCAAGCATCCAGAATTCTTGCTGAATGATGTAGAAAAAATTTCTCAGGAACTGATAGCTTTCTATGAATCTGGAGGAAGAACGGTAGTAGATACTATGCCAGCCAACTCAGGCCGGAATGCATTGAAACTGGCTGAAGTAAGCAGAAGAAGTAAGGTCCATATTATTGTCCCCACAGGAATACATTTAGAGATTTATTACCCTGAGAACCATTGGAGGTATAGGTGTACTGAAGATGAGCTGACAGCACTGTTTATTGCGGACATAGAAGAGGGGATAGATCAATGTGATTACGCGGGACCATGGGTTAAGCGCACCGCACATAAGGCGGGAATGATCAAGCTCGCTACCGGTAATGAAGCTTTTAGTAAGCATCAGGAGATGATCTTCAGGGCAGTTGTGAATGCTCACCTGGAAACAGGAGCGCCTATTTTAACCCACACCAATTTCGGTCATCAAGCACTGGAACAAGCTAAGCTATTCGAAAAACTAGGTGCCAATCTTGAGCATGTAGTGTTATCACATGTAGATCGTGCCAAGGAGGTAGACTATAACAGAAAGGTGCTGGATGTGGGCGTACGAGTAGAATATGATAGTGCCTTTAGGTGGGCGCTGAAAGGCCAACCTAATTATACCTTTGATCTTTTAGAGAATCTCCTCCCAGAATATCCAGATCAGATAGTCATGGGTATGGACATGGCTAAAAGTGCCTATTGGAATAGTTACGGTGGCTCGCCAGGTTTAAACTTTTTGATAGATCAAATTCCTCCTTTTTTAACATCCGTTGGACTGGAAGAGTATTTCCAGAAAATATTCTTCGATAACCCTCAGAAATTATACACCTTTTTTGATCCTACTCGTGAAAACATGTATTAAGAGAGATATCTGAAATACTGGCTGAAACTACTGCCTCCGGAATGGAATCAAATTCATTTGTTTGGTAGCAAGCCTTTAGCTGTTAGGCAATTCTTCCCTTCATTAAACTTGTTCATTAACAAATCCTGGTAGTTTTTCTCCATTACATACTCAAACAATGTATATTAAGTTCTTCGCTGTTTTGTCAAGGGGGTTTCCTTCAAAAGAGACTGGACGTAACCTTGTCATTCTCAGTGCAAAGGCGAGTTTATAAAGAAAGAATTAGCCAATAATAGCAGTACAATAATTGATTTATTTGACAGTCTACTACTATGAAAAATTTAACTACTATCTCGTTTTTAACTGTTTTTACCCTTTTTGTTTTCTCGAATGTATATGCGCAACGGTCTCCATTAATTGGCTCATGGGACCTTACCATCAAAATGGACGATGACCAGTTAAAGAACCTGGGGATGTTCAGACATGGCTTAGCGGAATCCGATGGTTTCCCCGGATGGCTGAAAGGGTTCCGTCTTCTAAAGCGAATTCTACATAGATATCATCAATCTTTCTCCACTGAGGGGGGATGGTAAAATGGTATACATCCTTCTTGTCGTCATAATGAACTTCGGA
>JBCDBC010000219.1:0-7164 GCA_039184535.1 Bacteroidota bacterium
CACTTATATATTGAATATTAATTATTGATATTATTCAGTTTGTAAGATATTTGCTCTAAGGTGGCAGAGGAAGATTCTGATCCAGAGGTAGTTACGGGAATGGTATTAATAGAAACTCTATTCTGGCTGATATCCAGTTGGTTAACTAAAAGATATTTTATTTTGTAAATTCTGCTCATGATAAGATTTCGGATCAATTTTCCTCTTCTTGGGTAGTTAGTCTCCAGCCGTAAGTGTCTATCTTCACAGCTCGCCAATAAAGTGCCTAATCTCTCAATCTTTTCCATTCCAATGTCAGACAATTGGGGACTTTCGGGTAAAAACATTTCTGCAAATGTCATTTCTCCCTCTATGGTCTCTGGCTCACAAGGATTAGAAGAGGATGTGGTTGTACCAAAATGTTGGTTTGCCTGTTGTCTGGTAGGTGTGCTATTAGCAGAAGAGAGGTAATCCGAATGTTCCTGGGAGATAATGGTTTCCCTTACAGGAACCAAACTGATAGTAGGCTTATCAGGACACCCTTTATTTTTAGGAGTACCTGCTTCCTGAGGACAATAATCTATTCTGTCTGGCAGACCGTCTCCGTCCTGATCAAGATCCATATCCATGACAAACATAATTCCCTCTATTTCTGGATCAGTTTGAGGCATAGAATTGATAGATTTGCTGGGAGATTTTAGGGTATACCCCACACCAAAAGAAGGACCTAGGCTACTGTATCTGTAATCTAGGAAGCGCTGGAAACTGAACTGGGCCATGAGCCAAAGTTTTTCATCCATTCTATATGTCAGACCTGTAGCCAGCCCAAAATTATTGGCCAGACTTCCATCTTGTAGCTGTGTACCTACCCCCACTGAAATGAAGGGAGAAAAGCGGGACTGTCTAGAAAGGAGACTACCATTATTAAATTTGAAGGTACCCCAAGCGGAAAGGTATTGGGTAGGAATAGCATCAGCTCTATCTAAGGGTCTTGGACCATCGCCAAAATATTGATATTCAACTGCAAATGAGAGAACAGGAGTAGGGGAGTGATCTATTTTCAGGTAAGGACCTAGCGTGCTAGATTGAGATTGCTGGTAGAAATAAGCAGTTTTTAGGGTATTGTAGCTTCGTAAGCTTATACCGGCAAACACATTGGTATAAGGTTGAAATGATTGTGCTATAAGTCCATTTGATATGCTTATCAATAGAAAGGTGATACCTACAATAAAGCTCTTCTTAAGCATTATTCTGAACTAGAAGATTAACTCAATTACAAATGGCAAGCAATAATTAAATAATCGCAGTTTGTATTTGGGATATATTACTTTAAATAAACATTCTAAGGTAAATAATATATTTATGTCCCGCTTGTTGGGAGAAACAAGCTGTTGAAATATAGAAGTAACTGGTAGTTTTCCGGCTAGAAATGGTAGGGAGGGAATAATTGAAAGACTAAGAATCTGATCGTAAGTATATTCTTAGAATTTCTTCTCCGTCTATTTGCTGGGAAAGTATAAGTGAATCTTGTGTAAGTCTCCTGATATGTTGTTCTCCTTCCTGCTCTGTAAAGATACTGCCATCGATAAACTGAAAGGGGAGCTCTTGGTCTGGTAGGTCAGGGGTAGATAAAATTAAAGTTCCTTCCTCTGTAATGGTGGGAGAAGACTTGCCGAAGTCAGCTGAGGACATGCTAATTTCTCCTGCTTCCATATTGACAAGTCGCCAAGTACCTAACAAGTCGGGACTTAAGGTCTGAGGATATTCACTTAAGGAGTCTGGCGCCTCCACCTGCACAAGACCTGGAGGACTAATTTCTGTTTCCTCCAGTTGGGCCTCAGTTTGTGGTGGAGTATTCTCACAAGCAATAAAAAACAAGAAACTACATAATAGAAGGGTGTATGACCTGATCATGAAGTAAAGATAAGCATCTTGCTACATTTTCTATTTCGATTACCAAAAAATTTCTCTAGGGATAAAGAAAGTCCTGGACTTCTTTAATGAAAACGGTAGGATTTTCAGCATGCAACCAATGACCAGCATCAGAGACGCTGACAAACTGGGCTAAAGGGAATAGTTGAGGGAGTGATTCTAGGTCAGATTCATTGAGGTAATTAGACTTGCTTCCATAAATGAATAGGGTAGGGAGGTAATTTGGATCTTCAAGTGGAATCTCTTTTAACACCTCCTCATAGTTTTGACTGATCACTTCTAGGTTAAACTTCCAGGCAAATCTTTTCTCCTTGTCTCTACCCAGTCCTTTCAATAAAAATTGTCTCACGCTAACTTCATCGATGGACCTCTTCAGGATTTCATCTACCTCAGAACGCTGACTTATTTCTCCTAATGGGACACTGAGTAGTGCCTCAATGATTTCATCATGATGAGGCTTATACTGTTTAGGTGTCATGTCAGCTATGATCAGCTTTTCCAGCCTTTCTGGATAGGCATCAGCAAAGGTAAGTGCGGTTTTCCCTCCCATAGAGTGGCCCAGTAGTGAGGACGTCAGTATACCTTCTGCGTCCATATATGCCAGGAGATCTTCTGCCATGAGGGGATAGTTCCATTCGTCAGCATGTGGAGATTTGCCATGGTTTCTTTGATCCAGAAGATGAACGGTAAAATCTTCGGATAAGGTTTTGGCATGGGAAAGCCAGTTGTCCAGAGAACCAAAGAGGCCATGGAGGATAATCAGGGCTGGGCCGGAACCTATGACTTTACTGTTTAAGGCTAAGCTTTCACTCATATTTACGAATAAATGGTAGCAATGATTTTTCGGGAACCACCATGGTTTCTAAACTCACATAGGTATATGCCCTGCCAGGTACCCATCATTAACTGATGATTTTCTATGGGGATACTTACTGAAGCACCCATTAAACTAGACTTTACATGGGCAGGCATATCGTCTGCGCCTTCAAGGGTATGCTTATAGTAGGGCTGATTTTCAGGTACCATACGATTCATAATAGATTCAAAATCTATTCTCACAGTGGGATCTGCATTCTCATTAATGGATAGGGCAGCAGATGTGTGCTGAATGAATAAATGGAGTATGCCGGATGTAGGCAATTTTGGTATCTGTGATAATACCTCCCCAGTGATAAGATGAAATCCACGAGGGTGGGGAGATAGCCTGAAATGTGTATGTGTAATCAAGGTAAATAAGGATTTTGCAGCTGAATATACTACACTTGAGTTTAATTATAATTATAAAAAATAACACTGTTATTTATCTGTGGAGTAAATTTTACACGTTCATCCCCATTGAATAACTGTTCAAGAAACTATTTAGACCATTGGTTCTACAAATACCTGTGGCCTGGAATGTTCTATTACATTTGAAGAACTAACGTTTGAGACATTATGGCTATCAGTACTAATGCATGGTCTTCTTATTTTTCCTCTACTTTCTGGCAGGGTCCTTTTCTAGGAAATGCTAGCTGGAGAGAGTTGCCCCTGGAAGGAAGAGTCAAGAGCATCATCATCAAACTTACCGGAATAGGTCAGGAATACTATTCTGAGCAGGGGAGTTTCAAGCATGACTTCGGAATGGACTCCCTGGACTTTGTAGAACTGGTGATGACCTGTGAAAGGATCTTCTCTATCATCATCTCAGATGAGGAAGCTGGAAACGTCCATACTGCTGAAGAACTCATTCAGCTCCTAAGAGGAAAAGGAGCTTAAATTCCCCCCTTATTTCACACCTCATCTCCTAAGTAGGCTCTTATCCACCCACATGATCCTTTTCTGATAAATTATGGTCAGGAGTTGGAATCTTGTATTGGATTCATTAATTTAACGATCGTTCGGTAAACGATACGCAATACGAGACAAAATCAATACACGTAATTGGTGTGGCCCTTCATCCCACCTATAGAGAGTTGCTATTTTGGGGAAATCAAACTAATCCACTCACCCTGGGGTAACCCTCCTATTTCTCTATCGTACGTATCGAACTGAAAAGAATAGATAATCTATGGTTACCATATATGATGGCTAGCCATACACTAAAGACTTTTTTAGAAGGTAGTACCTTCATTAGTCGCTTAAGACCCACTGCATCCTCCTTAGCAGTGGGTTTTTTTACATCAGTTTTCTTTCAACTCTGGCTCAGCTAATGCCTTTACGAAAGCATCCAGTTTAGGCTGGAATTCCTGGGCTAAGTCCTCATTCGTAATTCCCTTCTCAGGATGAAAGTTCTCATAGAATGAGGGAAGACAATAGCTATCAATGATGTTAGCTCCCATAATGCTCATATTTTTCAGCGCGATATCCATCACGTTTCTTCCTCCTCTCCCGCCGGGAGAAGTGCTAAGTAGCAGCATTGGCTTTCCTTTCCACATCTTTCTGTCCATGCGAGATACCCAATCTATGATATTCTTAAATATGGCCGTATAGTTTTGATTATGCTCAGCTAAAGAGATGATGAATGCATCATTCTCCTCCAAAAGCTGATTAAAAGCTTCCGCTTTTTCAGGAAATCCCTCCTCCTTCTGCGTGTCTATACAGTACAACTGCATATCAAAGTCTCTCAACTCTAATAGGGTAGCATGTACTCCTTCGATTTGGCCAGCTACGTAATGGGCAAACTGCTTATTAAGGGAATTTTTACTGTTGCTAGCACCAAAGGCCAGAATCTTGCTCATAGGATTTTATTAATGAAATCTATATTTGAATGACTGTAATTGGTTACGGCAATAAAAAGAAAGTGTTCCCTAACTCCCTTTAATCAACCCTAGTTGAGTACTTTAGTTTTTTGCTTGAGAATGACCTGACCCAGTTCTCTTATGGTATCCAATAGGTAATCAGTAGTCTCCTCTGTTTTTCTGTGGTTAATCAGACAGGCCCTGATGACAAATTCTCCATTAAGACGGGTACCTGCTATGAAGACTCTGCCGTCCTCTTCCAGTGCTGGAATCAGCTGCTGATTAAGATGGATAATCTCTTCCTGCTCTGAAAGACCACCCGTATATTGGAAGCAAGCTACGGCTAGCTCAGAGGTAGCCTTTAGTAAGAAATCGTCAGACTCCTTAATCCTTCTGGCCAGATAGTGGGTCAGATCTATGTCCTGCTTGATCATGTCTACTATCCTATCAGCCCCATAAAACTTCAGGCTCATCCACACCTTGAAAGCCTTGGCATTTCTGGAAAGTTGAAAGTAGTGCTCATTAAAGTCTATTCTTTTCCCTTGGTCTGGTTCAAAGGAGGTGTCCAGGTAATCTGCTTTTTTGAAATAAGACCGTTTCAAGGTATCATAATCCCTTACTAGCAGACACCCAGCCTCAAAAGGTTGGTAGAGCCATTTATGGAAATCGAGCGCTATGGAATCGGCCCTTTCTATTCCCTTATATTCTTTTCTCAAAGAAGGTATAGCTGAAGCTAATCCCCCATATGCACCGTCTACGTGAAACCAAAGCTGGTACTTTTCAGCTATATCAGCCATGGCATTTAGGTCATCTATGGCCCCTGTATTAACCGTACCCGCATTACCTATGATGCAGAAAGGCTGGTATCCATCTGCTATGTCCTGCTGTATTTGCTGCTCAAGAGCGGTTAGGTCTAACTTATACGCCTCATCTACTGGTAACCTTCTGATATTATCCAGACCTATACCTAAAGTGTCCAGGCTCTTGTCTACACACCCATGCACCTCATTAGAAGCATATACCATGAAGGGCTTCTGACCAAAGAGTCCCTTTCTCCTGATATCCAGCTTTTCAAAGAAGATATTCCTGGCTACCTGAAGACCAGCCAAGTTAGCTGCTGACCCTCCGCTCACCATCACCCCTGCTTTGTGGGCAGGTAATTGCATAAGCTCAGATGTCCATAGGATCACCCGCTTTTCTATTTCATGCATGGATGGCGCCAGGTGCCACTTGGTATTATTCTGGTTTACGGTGGCAGCTATTTGTTCTGCTACTATGGACATTTGCGTCCCTCCTCCCATTACATATGCATACATGTGTGGGCCCAGGTTGCCAGTAGCTGTATCCACTACCTTTTCCTTCACTTCTTTCAGCAGCTTCTCTGCCTCCATTCCCTTTCTAGGTAGATCCTCATCAAACCAGCTCTCCACTTCTTCCTGAGGATATGAATGGTATCCCTTAATCTCATGTACTCCGTCAAAATGCTGGAGAATGAGTTCATTGCTATCCTGAAGGAGCTGAGAAAATTCTTTCTGGCTAAGGTCTAGAGACATGAAGTGAAAATGAGTTTACTAAATTAAGTTGAAACGGTTTCTATGTGAAAGAAAGGTGGATTCTTTATCAAATACCAAGAATTCATCATTTTTATCAGACTTAATTCTTCAAAAGATATTTAATCTTATTAACTAAATTTTCTCTCGTTTTCAGTGCATCTCTATAGGCAGTTTCATTTAGACGATCATATTCTGAGGGTCTAGATAAACTCAAACTTTTTAATTGACCTATAAGCTTTACTGTTGTCAAATACTTTTGTTCCCCGGGTCGTCCACCATCAATAGGGTTCTTATACATATTTAGACATTCATCAATAGCCTCATCAAATTTGTCCGATTGGATTAGAGCTAATACTCTCTGAAAAAACTTGGTTGGGTCTAATGATTCTCCATGTCTTACCGGAATGTGAGTCCCATCAGGATGGGTAGGTATATCCATTTTATTAACTGCAAAAGTTAAATCATTTTCAACACTAATAGGAGACTCTCCTACTGCATGAGTATTAATCGTTACTTTGGCTTTGAATGAAATTTGTGGTACAATCTGGACAGAATATCTGTATGAACACTTAGGAGGTAGCATATTCTCAATTAAAAGATATTCTTTTTTGAAAGAGTTTTGATTAACCACGTGCTTAGGTAAATGTGAAATAAATCTACCTCCCTCAATTATATAAGTCATGTCTCCACCTCTGTAGACTACATCAGGGGTTCCTTGATCATAATCAATGAAATCCTCACTAGGAAGTATAAAAAGGCCACGTTTGGATGCCTCAATCCTTTCAAACAATGGCACTTTCATTCTGGTTAAAGTAAAATATCTACCATTTTGATCAACAAACGAATATTCAACTTCATAATTTTCAATTATTAAAGCTGATTTTGGCAAATTTATCAACGAATTAACTGGTAATTCAATTAGCCTAGTTGGAATTACGCTCCCAACATGATTCCTCTGGAATTCAAGTTTATTCTCTCCAAAA
>JBCDBC010000220.1:0-7163 GCA_039184535.1 Bacteroidota bacterium
AGGTTATCTATGAGTCGGAAGTTCTTGCCATGGTCATGCGTAAGCGAAAAGCCTTTATCGGCCCCCATATAATAGCGGTCCTTATTGGTGGGATCCAGCCACATGGCATGGTAATCACCGTGTATCTCATAATCAGGGCTTCCATTGGTGATGGTTTTTCCACCATCCATTGACAGCATAAAGGTGGTAGTCAGCAAATACACTCGCTGATCATCCAATGGATTAATTCTGATCTGGCTGTAGTAGAAAGGACGATTATTGTAGGTGTTCACATACTTCCAGGACTCACCTCCATCTTCAGATCTGTATACGCCGCTTCCGGCTACAGAAAGGGTATCTGATCTTTCTGCTTCTACCAGAGCCATCAGAATTTCAGGATTGCTCTCGTATATGGCAAGCCCTATTCTCCCTGTAGGAGAAGGAAGACCGTTGGTGAGCTGTTTCCAGCTTTTCCCTCCATCAGTAGACTTATAGATACCTCCTTTTTCTCCTCCTGACTGAAAGTGCCAGGGCTGTCTCAGTCTGTGGTAGAAAGCAGCGTAGAGGATATTCGGATTCTTGCTATCACGTACTAGGTCGGTACAACCTGTTTTGCCATCATCTGGTAACCCTCTCTTCAATTTCTTCCAGCTCTTTCCTCCATTGGTCGTTTGAAAAAGTCCCCGCTCTCCGCTGTATCCCCAGAGGTGGCCTGTAGCACAAACGCATACATTATCTGTGTTCTCAGGATGAACTAGTACCCGAGAAATAGCATGTGTACTTTCCAGTCCTACATTCTCAAAGGATTCGCCTCCATCTGTGGATTTATACACTCCGTTTCCCCAGGAAACACTGTTACGGTTATTAGATTCTCCGGTTCCCACCCAGATCACTTCCGGGTCCTTAGGATCCAGGGCTATGTCTCCAATGGAAGCCGTTTCATAATCATCAAAAATAGGCTCCCAGGAAGTCCCTGCATTTTCAGACTTCCATACACCCCCGGAGGCTACGGAAATAAAAACTTTGGTGAAATCATCTCTTCTTGCTTCTATGTCTGTGATTCTTCCTCCCTGATTGGCAGGTCCAATATTTCTCCAGTAAAGATCCTGCGTAAGATCTTCTATGGATACCTGTGCCTGTAAAAGAATGGGAGAGAATAAAACACCAAATAGAATAGCGCAAAAGCTGGCTCGCTTCATGTTGTGTGGGTTTAGGTTGACGTTGAGGAGTAAGTTAAGGGATTTTTTGAATTGAGGACAGGAGTCCTTGACTTTAATGCTTACAAACAGGAGTTTGTCAAACAGCTCAGGAGAAAAAGGCAAATAAATTCGCCCAAAGATGTAGAATCTCAGAAATCAATTTAAACCCCATTCTCGTTTAATTTCTCCAGCCCAGTCATGATATTGATCTTCTTCAAGTCTGTAAGCACTGATCGGGAAAGATATATCAAAACTTGTAGCTAACATCTTTACCAATTGCGCATTAAGTAGCTCGAAGTTACATTGATCTCGTTTATAAAATACTTCATAAAACCAAATAAACTCATTGGCTCCAGATTCAATAAACATCTCTCGATAACTTAATAATTTCTCAACCAGCTCATTTTCGTAATTGGCACGTACCTCATTTATAGCAAATTTCCTTGGGTGCCAAAAAGAAACATATCCGTAGTCATAGCTTTCTTCCAAAGTGTATTCGATTCTTCCATTAGACAATTGTAGTTTACTTTCAACACCGTCAACTGAATGGTTATTACTCAGAACAATCTTCTTTTTATCACCAGATTCGTGAAAATCTATATTGCAGAAATCCTTCTCTAATCTGTTTGAAATTCTTGAGGGATAGAATTTTTTTCCTGATGCAGAACAGGTAACCTTATGAATCATCGTACTTCTTTTATAGTGCTCACAGAATCCATTTATAAAATTTTACTAAAAGAAAGATACATTTCTAAATGGAAATCTTAGCGATTACTACTGCTGAAGTCTGTTTTTCAATATATCATAATAGCGACTGGCGATGAATCTGGCTCCGGCTTCATTGTAGTGTACATCATCCGCCAGTAAGGCGTCAGTAAATCCGGTGGACATATCTACTACCAGGACTTGTGAAGTCTCTGTGGTCTGATCAGCAGCTATGGTGATGACATCCTGATTCATCCTATCAAAGAAGATTTTCAATTGGCCTGTCATCAGATCAGAACGTGCCGGAGCTAACTGCTCAATGATGATGGTTACGTTAGGGTTTGCCGTTTGGATGATATCTATGATGGTATTCACATTGGCCACTGCCTGATCATAAGACTGTCCGTCTAGGGCATCATTCCCACCAGGAGAACTGAATAGTACTACATCAGGTGCACCTGCCTGGCTTAGCCAGGCTTCTATTCCATCCAGGATTTGACCAGAGGTCCATCCTCCCCTTCCCTCATGGTCCAGGTCGAAACTCTGACCAGAGTAGGTAGGATAAGAAGCTTCATCATCTACTGTTCCTATGAAATCAAATGCGTAGTTCCCATCTACCAGTAATTTCCATAACTCATATCTATAGCTTTCAAATTCTGGTCTGGCTCCCTGAACCCTTGATGCGCCTAACGGCATGATCTTATTAGTAGCGGTACTAGGGGTATTATTATCTGGGGTGACCGTTTCTCCCTCATTACAGCCTGCAAATAGGAAAAGTATACTTAGGAATAAAATCAATAATCTTTGGGTCATTTTTCTCTAAATTTTCCCTTAGAAAGAATAGAAACTTTTTTACCCTACCTTTATTTTCACATTCTCATTAAAGGATACTCAACCATAAATCACCTACAAAATGATCGCACTTGTAACTGGGGCCAATCGTGGCATAGGACTGGAAGTAGTTAGGCAACTCGCTGAAAACGGACATGAGGTTATTCTCACAAGTAGAAATGAAGAAAAGGGACAGCAAGCCGGTCAAAAACTAGCTCTCACCAATATTTACTTCCATTCGCTTGATATTACCAAGCAGGAAAGTGTGGACCAGATAGTAGGCTATGTAAGTGAGAAATTCGGCAGGTTAGACATACTAGTGAATAATGCTGGCATCAACTATGATACTTGGCAGAAAGCTACAGATCCTGATTTGGAGAATGTGCAGGAAACCCTGGAGACAAACCTGATAGGTCCCTGGAGAATGGCCAAAGCCTTCATCCCCCTTATGAGAAAGAATGGATATGGGAGAATAGTGAACGTATCCAGTGGCGCAGGTGCCATAGACGGTATGGGAGCAGGAACGCCTGCTTACAGTGTCTCCAAAGCAGCCCTAAATGTGATGAGCATTAAGCTGGCTGCAGAACTATCCGAAAGCGGGATACTGGTAAATGCCGTTTGCCCCGGTTGGGTAAGGACAGAGATGGGAGGAGCAGGAGCTCCCCGATCAGTCAGGCAAGGTGCCGAAGGTATAGTATGGGCAGCGGAACTTCCCAAAAGCGGCCCTACAGGTAAATTCTTTAGAGATGGAAAAGAGATAGCCTATTAGGCAAGCTGATTTCCCAGTCTCTCCAGTTCATCTAGCAATCCCCTCAATTCTTTCTCGCTAGTAAGGGGATTCATGAGAGAAGTTCTCAGGTATTTCTTTTCATTGATGGTGGTCTGCACTATGTAATACTGTTTGTTCTCCACCAACGCTTGCCGGATCTGGCCATTTAGCTGATTCAGGTCCTTTACCCCTTCCTTCACAAAACGGAAGTTCACAATATTGGCTTCTGGTCGAATGCACAGTTCAAAGGAGGGATGCCCCTCCAGTATATCCGCAAAGGTCTGGGCCGTAGCATGTAGTTGGTCTACACTTTCTCCGAAAATCTGCTCTCCATACGTTTTGAGAATGAGGTACACCTTGATGGATAGCATTAACTTGGTGCACTCAAAGGTGCGCTTACCGGAATGGTACCACTCCAGACTTTGCTCACTGTCCCAGAGATACTGAGCTCTTTGCTGGAAAGTTTTGAAGGGATCTTCCTCCCGCTTAAAGAGCAGAGCTGTAGTCAGGGCAGGTGTCATCATCATTTTGTGGAAGTCGATGACCACAGTATCTGCTTGTTCAATCCCTTTCACCAAAAGCTTATGTGTATCCGAACACACCACCGCTCCCCCATGCGCTCCATCTACATGAAGCCAGAGATCATGTTTGTGTGAGAATTCAGCCAGTGCCTCCAGGTCATCATAAGATCCGGTAGCAGTACTACCTGCACAACCAACCATAGCGATGACTGTCAGGCCTTTAGCTTTAGCTTCCTCAAGCATGGGTTCCAGTAAATCCGTCCGAATTTTGAACTCCGTATCAACTGGTACTTTAATGATGCCTTCTGTACCCATGCCCATGATACGGGCAGCTCTGTCTATGCAGTAATGGGCTTCCTCCGATACCATAAGAGCCAATTTATCAGAATGACCTTCTTCCCAGACTACTGTGGGCGCTTTGGCCTTTCTAGCGGCGAGCATAGCAGTGAGATTAGCCAATGTCCCTCCTGAGGTCATGAAACCTGCACCTGATTCATAGCCTATCTTTTGACAAAGCCAGTCGGTGATGAGGCGTTCCAGTCCATTAGACGCCATGCCCATTTCGAATACACCCGTTCCGTTTGCTAACACATCTGAGAGCAGCCCACCAAAAGGGGAGATCAATGCGGGAGCAGCGATCTGATGGCCCATACATCTGGGGTTATGCACCTTGGCAGAATGATCCAGAATGGATTGGAAGGTCTTGACAGGATCTCCTCCTGACTGTAAGTCTGCCTGCCAAAAAGCCAGTTCCTCCTCAGGTGTTCTATACGGGATTACTTCATCTTCTCCCTGAGTAGATTTCTCTAACTGATCTGCCAAAAGATCTATGAGCGCATGTCCCATTTTGCGGAAGCTGTTCACATCATAGGCTTGCTGGAGCACGGAGGTCGTAGTAGTGGACATGGGTGAATTATGAATGAGTGAATGTTGAATGAATGAGTTTTGAATGAGAGAGTTTTGAATGAGAGAATGTTGAATGTCGAGTTTTGAATAGGTGAATGAGAGAATGAGAGAATGACTGAGTGTTGAATAAAGAACGAGAAGTGAAATTGGGGTTTTCGGGCTGATTTGTCAATCACTGTATGGAGAAATTATTTAATCAGCCTCCCAATTCCTACATTGTGTCAATCAACTAAAAGTCTTTTATGAAAAGGAACGCTACGCTATTCATAAGTTTGATGCTAATGTTGCAGCTTAGCTGCCAGTCTGATCAAACGCAAACAATAGTAGAAACTACTCCCCTTCCAGCCGAGGTGAGTCTGGTAGTTCTCGGCAATGTACAAGATGCGGGTTCTCCCCACATTGGATGTGAGAGGGACTGTTGTAAGGACCTGTTTCTGAATCCTGATCCAAGTAGAAAAGTAGTTTCCCTGGGTGTGATAGATACTACCCATCAGCAAAAATGGGTATTTGATGCTACCCCAGACTTCCATACCCAAATGGATGACCTGAATAAAATGAGCCCCTTTACCACCCAGAAAACGCCGGATGGAATTTTCCTTACGCACGCACATATTGGTCATTATACAGGCTTGATGTATTTGGGTAAGGAAGGCTTAGGCGCTTCAGCTGTGCCAATCTATGCCATGCCACGCATGAAGGACTATCTAGAAAACAATGGTCCCTGGGATCAACTTACAGTGTTAGAAAATATATCAATTAATAAAATCCAACAGGATTCAACCTATCAACTCTCTTCTTCCCTTTCTGTGATCCCTATTCTGGTTCCGCATAGGGGGGAATATTCAGAGACTGTGGCTTATATCATTAAGGGCCCCAGCAAGTCAGCTCTCTTCCTACCGGATATAGACAAATGGAATATTTGGGAAGAGGACATTCGGGAGGTGATTAAGACAGTAGATTTTGCTTTTCTGGATGCTACCTTCTACAACCAGTCTGAAATCCCGCATAGAGATATGTCAGAAATTCCTCATCCCTTCATTGTGGAAAGTATGGAGTTATTTAAGGATTTACCACTGGAAGAAAAGAATAAGGTCTACTTCATCCACCTAAACCATACCAACCCTGCCTTGGTAGAAACCAGTGAGGCTTCCCTTTTCATTAAGAATAGTGGCTATCATATAGCGCGCAAAGGGATGGTGTTTGGGTTGTAGAGTTTGCACGCAAAGCCGCCAAGACGCAAAGAATTATTATCTTCACCCAAACCCACAAACACTATGACCAGAGAAGAGATCATCACAAAACTGGAAGAAAATCATCAGGATTTCATTCAATTCATGGATTCACTTTCTCCAGAAGAATTCACCTATGCCCATAGAGGAGAAAAATGGGCTCCGGGTCAAGATCTGGCCCATATCAATGCAAGTGTTAAGCCTCTTCCCACCATGGTTTTCTCTGTACCCAAACTGATGCTTGCCTACAAGTTTGGGAAAGCCAACCGCCCTTCTAAGGATTATGATAGTCTGGTAAGCAGATACCAGGAGAGAGTATCAGGTCCTGACGCTGTAAAAGCAAGAGGGCAATATGATCCCGATCCGGTAAGCTTTGAAGAAAAGGAGTCCATGCTGAGGACACTGGATATCCGCATCAAGAGCCTCAACAAGAAGATCAAAAAGTCTTCTGAGAAAAGCCTGGATACATACATAGTTCCTCACCCTGCCCTGGGAAAAATCACCCTTAGGGAGCTGCTGTACTTTACGATTTACCATGTACAACACCACAAAGCCAATGTGAAGAGAAACTTGGCTGGACGAGCTGTAATCAAGTAGCCAAAAGTACAAACGCTCCACGCTTATTTCTGCACCTTTAACCTCCTGCTAGGGTAATGGATGAGGGGAATCATACCATTCTCTATCATATGTCTGTAAAAGTACTTCCAGAATTTCAAAGAAATTCTTTTCTGTACCGTGTATCCCTCTTCTAATCCAAAAGCCGTATCCCGCAGTCCAATATGGCCAGGGCTCTGTTAAAGTCTTCCCATTATACTCCTCATTGCAAACCCCGCAAAGAGTTGCTAATTCGTCATGGTAATGGTGTATGTAATTAGGGATACCAAACACTAGAAATTGAGAACCGGGACCATAACCTTCTGCATGCATAAGATTAGGCTTTTTATAGGCTTCTAACACTTCCAAATATCCATTTTTCATAGAGTCTCTTTCCTGCGGGTGAGTCTCCAGGTACTGATAGCTTAAG
>JBCDBC010000221.1:0-7144 GCA_039184535.1 Bacteroidota bacterium
AGAGGTGAATATTTGTAGGACTTATCCTAAGACTAAGGTCAATTCTATAAGATTCTGGAGTGGAGTAGATCTCTAACTGATGAGTATCCGGGTATAGGATTTCCAGTCTTCGTTTCACATTAGCTAATCCTATTCCTGAGACGGGACTTTCAGAAGCAGTTTTCCCTACAGAATTCAGCACAGAGAATAGGACGTCTTTATCCTTAACTTCCAGGTGAATATGTACGAATCCCTCTGCATCATCAAGATTTCCGTGCTTAAGTGCATTTTCTACAAAATTGGTGAATATGAGAGGTTCGACGCGAATAGGGGGAATCTTCTCGGGTCTGTAAAAGTGAATTTTACCATTCCATTTGGCTTTCATACATGCCAGTGAAATATAGTTCTCTATATGCTCAACCTCTTCCTGTAAAGGAATAGGAGTATCAGCGTGATTAGCGAGTACATACCGCATAAGGTCAGACAGTTTGACAAGCATATCCTCTGCATTTTCCGACTTAAATCGGACTAAAACCCTAATATTATTCAGGGCATTAAAGAGGAAATGGGGATGAATTTGTGCTTTCAGCCATTTGAGCTCTGCATCTAGTTTCGCTCTTTTAATGGTCTCTACCTCCTTATTTTTCTTGTACCAATTATCCAGCAGTTCTGTCCAACTGAATAGCACCATGAAGGGAATGATGTAGACCAGGTAGAAAAAGTAATGTCCTGGAAGTCTATCTTCAGGTAAGTTATGTGCGCCCACTGTAAACTCATCCAGCTTGACCAGAACTATATTTATGAGAATAAGTAATAGAAGGAGGTTGAGGAAATAAGCCTTGTAATTTTTCTCCATCAAGTAGCGAGGCAAGAGAATGTACTGGTTTACATGAGCAGGAATAGCCAGTAAGACCAGGTGGCTAAAGGTATACAGATGAATGATCCATAGAGGTGCCTCAAAAGAATGAGTAATGGTCCAGTTTATGAAAAATTGAAAAGATAACGCATAAAATATGGCCCATACCCCTAAGGGGAACAAAACTCGGAATATGTGAATTAAGTGGGACATAAGTTTTTTTCCAATACTTACAAAGAAACAACCCTGAAGAGAAACTTGCAGGTCGTTTATTCGCGAATATTTGTTGTTTGTTCACGATATTTTAACGAGGAGAAATTAACCTCTATTTTCAATTATGATTTTTTGACAATTCTATAATTGAATTATTAAACAAACCATTATCCAACTTACATGATTATGATCAAATCAGGATTATCTTATTGCCTTGCCTTATTGATCTTACTATTTGTCGGATGTAGTGATGAGGACACTCCTTCTTCTAGTCCTCCACAAAGTGAAGCTGAGGTAGTCAGTCAGTTTGTACAGGCTGATCAGGCCTTTAGCCAGGTATTCATTTCTATGAGTCAGATAGGCCTAAACCCTAATACTGATGAGAAGGGCGTAAGAGCATCTGCCACTCGCGCCAACGAGTGCCTAAGCTGGATTTTTGAAGCTAAGCAGGGACTGCTAACCATAGGGTTTGACTATGGAGATGGATGTGAGGATGAAGCCGGTAACTTCAGGAGCGGGAGCGTATCTGCTACACTTGAGGGAGAGACAGGAAAATTTGGCGCTATGACCATTAGCTTGGATCAGTATACGGTTAATGATACCGTTCTGAATGGAACCATGAGAGGGAGTATTGAAGTAGATAATAACGGTAATTCCTTTTTAAGGGGAACTATACAGGATGGGCGGTATCAGGTGAGTAATGATCAGTTCATAACACTTGATTTTGACAGGGTTTTCCTCTGGAAAGCTGGGAATAACACACCTGCAGAATATGGAGATGATGAGTTTGAGGTCAGTGGAAATGGAAGTTTTGTCTCTACTTTTGAAGGTGAGGAGTTTGCATACGCTTATGATACGACGGTTCCTCTGGCATATAAAAATACTTGTTTAGGAGCAGGATTTCCGTTTTTCTCTAAAGGCTTGTTATCCCTGGAATTCAGTGAGCTCGGATCAACCCAAGCGACAAATACCATTTCAGTTGATTATGGAAATGGGAATTGTGACGCTGATGTTTTTGTAGAACTTAATGATGACAGCTTTACACTGGATTTAAGAGCATTGTGGTTTTTGTAAATACTTCTCCAGATATGACTTGTGAGGAAGGGGATAAGGGAAACAACCTTATCCCCTTATTCATTACTTAAAGCTTAAGGTAGTGCGCTGCCAGATAGCATCATTTAGTCCCTTATGAGAGACATCAATGGAAAGTGTATCTCCCCAGTCTATCTCCATCAGTCCATAGTTACGCTGAGAAACGATGATCCCTTTACGGAAAGAGTTAGGTTCGTCTCCTACAGATTCGTAGCTATGTGTCAATCCACTCGCAGTTACTTCTGTGATAGGATGTTTCATGTCAGGGTGCTGAAACTGAGATATTTCTCCTATGTGTCTGTCTCCAGTCAGAAGAATCACATGCTCATTTCCACTGCTAGCTATGAGGTCTAGCAATCTTTCCCTTTCAGCTGGGAAATTATACATTTTCTCAAAGCCTTGTTCAGTCGGGATTATCTGTATACCAAAACCGATGATGGTCAGCCGGGTAGGATTAGTGGAAAGCTTTTCTTCCAGCCAGGTCCACTGAGCTTCTCCCAGAAAGGTACCTTTGGCTGTAGGTTCATACCTTTTTCCGGTTTCCTTACTATTCACAAATGCATCTCGAAAGTATCTGCCATCCAGCATGATAATTTTGAGGCTGTTAGTAGAATCTGTACCGTAGGTATGAGCCACATAAATTCCTTCTCGTGTTCTCCGGGGGTCATCCTTAGGTACGTCCATGAAGTCCAGGAAGAGCTGCTGACTTTCAGCTTTCTTAGGATATTCCGCTCCTGCATCATTTGCCCCAAAGTCGTGATCATCCCATGTTCCAATATAGGCTGTATGGTAAATGAAAGCCTTGTATTCAGGATGTGCCTTCTGCTGAATATACATTTCCCTCATCTCATCCATATCTTCCGTATCTGCATAGATATTATCCCCCAACCAGATCCATAGATCTGGCTCATCAGCTTGGATCTCCTTCCACATCTCCTGATCACTGTTCTGGTTATTGCAGGATCCAAACGCGATGGTTTGGACATTCTCAACAGAAACTGGAGTAGGATTGATAGCAATCCATTTAGGATTTTCTTGCTGTTTGCATCCTATCCAGAATAGACAAATGCACAGGACTAATCTGCTATACATGCTGGGTTAGTTAGACAGTGATTCAATGACTGATAAGGGATAGTCAGTAGCAAAAATATCTACGCCTTGTTCTCGCAGGTCAGCATAAACCTGACTTCCCTTGGCTTTTGCCTGATTGTCAATATTACCCATGGTACCCATAATGGCACATACTCCATGGGAATGAATATCCTCAAACAGACTGTCATCTGATCTTCGCGTACCCGTGAAAGCTACCATTTTCTCAAAGGGGATTCCGCTTTCTTTAAACTTATCCCATTCTTCCTGATTTCTGGCGGAAATGGAGATGAGGACATCAGGGTTTAGCCTATGAATTTTTTTTGCGGCTCCTATGGAGTAGGTAATGACCACACAGTAGGCTTCTGCTCCAGCCTCTTCTATCTCAGCTAATACTTGCTCATAAGGGACGGCTCTTTTGATATCTACGAAAAGAATGGTATTCCCCTTTGCCCAACTTAGGACGTCTTTAAGCAAAGGAATTTTGTAGTCAGTCAAAGTACCATCATCATTCTTTAGGTTCAGGGCAGCCATTTCTTCCCACATAAGATCAGGGCCTTTTCCGCTGCCATTGGTAGTCCTGTCCACACTATTATCATGCATGAGGTGAAGAACACCATCTTTGGAGGTTTGCACGTCCATTTCTATCATGGCTACTCCCTCTTCCAGCATATGTTGAAACCCTTCCAGGCTATTCTCCGGAAAATCATCAAAATGACCTCCTCTATGAGCTGATATAGAATAGGTTCTTTCTGGAGAATAGGTAAAATAAGCTTCCAGGTCCTCTACGGAGGAAAATTGGAATACAGATTCATTGGTGGTTTTGTTGGCAGAATCCTCCTTAGCGGTTTCTTGTACGCGTGATTGTCTACAGGAAAAGATGAAAAGGGTAGACAAAATCAGTAATACCAGTCGTTTTTTCATAAGTGAATTGGGTTGATGGGCAAACTTCCTGGCCCAATTTCCAGTTTTTTCTCTAATGAAATCAAGTTGTATTTAGAAGGGAATCTTCTATTTTTGAAACTTTATCATTTCCTCAAGTATGCTGAAAACCCAGGCGTTAGAATTTGTATATGCAAATGGGCCCTCCTTTGAGTTCCCGGATATCCAATGTGAGAAGGGAGAACATGCACTGATTCTCGGAAAATCAGGCACAGGAAAAACGACCTTGTTACATCTATTGGGTGGTTTACTCAAAGCTCCGAAAGGTTCTATCCAAATAGGAGATACTGATCTTACCCAGCTGTCTACCAATAAACTCGACCAGTTCAGAGGGAAACACATAGGGATCATCTTCCAAAAGTCTCACTTTGTGTCGTCATTGACTGTGAAGGATAACCTCAGGTTAGCCCAGTATCTGGCCAATGAGTCTCAGGAAGTGGGGAGTATACGTAGCATACTGGGAGAACTGGATTTAGATGGAAAGCTAAACAAGAAGACGCATAAGCTCAGTATAGGGGAGCAGCAACGAGTGGCCATAGCCAGAGCTGTCTTAAACCAGCCGGATATTATCCTGGCAGATGAGCCCACTTCCAGTTTGGATGATGAGAACTGTGAAGCAGTAATCCAGCTCCTGCAGAAACAGGCTTCAGCCGTGTCTGCCAATTTGGTGATTGTGACCCATGATCAGCGTTTAAAAGATGTGTTCTCCAAGCAAATAATTTTATGAATTTACTCTCACTCAGTTGGAAGAATCTGGCAGCCAAGCCGCTGTCTACGGCCTTGAGCTTAATCTTGCTCATGCTGGGGGTGAGCATCATTTCATTATTGCTACTCCTGGACAAGCAGCTACAAAATACTTTTGATAAGAATGTGCGAGGGATAGATATGGTAGTAGGAGCCAAAGGAAGCCCTCTACAAGTTATCCTGGCGAGCGTCTATCATATAGATTCTCCAACAGGGAACATTCCTTTAGATGAAGCCGAAACGCTCATTGAGAATCCTTTGGTGGAAAAAGCCATCCCACTGGCCTATGGAGATAATTTTGAAGGGTATCGTATTTTAGGTACGGATTCTTCTTATGTGAATCACTATGGAGGGGAGTTGGCTGAAGGGGAATTATGGGAAAAAGACTTTGAAGTAACCATAGGAAGTCTCATCGCAGAAAGGCTAGGGTTAACAGTAGGAAGTACCTTTTTTAGCTCCCACGGGGTTAGTGGGAATATGGGAGATGTACACGAGGATAATACCTATGTGGTAAAAGGGATTTTTAAGCCCAGTGGCACGGTCCTGGATCAACTACTTATCACCAATGTTTCCAGTGTATGGCGGGCGCATGAACATTCAGATGAGGAAGAAGACGATAAAGAAGAAACAGACGAAGGTTCAGATCATGATCATGAAGAAGATGATGATCATGATCATGCAGAAGGAGAAGCGCACGAGCATGATGAAGATGACCCTAGTGAGGAGATAACGGCCCTATTATTAAAATTCAGGAGCCCATTAGGGAATGTCACCTTACCCAGAATGATTAATGAAAATACCTCTATGCAGGCAGCTTTGCCGGCCATAGAAGTAAATAGATTGATAGGACTATTAGGCATAGGGATAGAAACCTTGAGAGCACTGGCCATGGCCATCATCGTGATTTCAGGTATCAGCGTATTTATTTCTCTGTTTAATTCTTTGAAAGACAGAAAGTATGAGCTGGCACTTATGAGAACCATGGGAGCCTCCCGTGGCAGATTATTTGTGATGATTATCCTGGAAGGTCTCATGCTGGCAGTGATAGGATTTTTGCTGGGCTATGTATTTAGTAGGGTAGGGATGATGCTTATGCATGGTTTTGTAGCTACAAACTATAAATATGAGTTTGTTACGGAGGCATTTTTGCCTGAAGAATGGATTTTATTAGGGGCTACTTTACTAATTGGCTTACTTGCAGCGATCATTCCTGCGTTTCAAGCGTATAACACAGATATATCTGAAACATTAGCTGATGCTTAAACAGTTCTTTACAATATGTATTGCTCTTGTATCATCTGTTTCTCTCTTTTCTCAAGAGAAGATAAACTGGGACATTTTAGCAGATGTTACCTATGAGTATGAATATGTAGAGACATTAAATATTTGGCATGGGACCCCTGATTTTGGTGATAAGGTTCAGGCCTATGCAGACAAGGAAATTTCAATAAAAGGATATGTGATTCCTCTTCAGATCAGTGGAGACTTATACATGCTGTCTGCTTTGCCTTATCAGTCCTGTTTTTTCTGTGGAGGGGCCGGACAAGAAACTGTTATGGAGCTCAGAATGAAATCAGATAAGTGGAGATTGAAGACAGATGAGTTATTAACCTTCACGGGGATTCTTAGGTTGAATGACAAGGAGTTGGAGATGAGCTATATTTTAGAGAATGCCAAACCCCTTTTTAACAAGTAAATGATGAGACCTTTTTCATACCTGCTTTTGCTGTTCTTAGGAGTGATATGGGCTTGCGGGTCCAGTCCGGAAGCTTCTGCTGAAGTTCAACAAGAGGTAGAAGTAGAAGCAGAAGCATCACCTATAGAGGTGGTGGAGGAAGATGCCAGTTCCGGGGTATATGAAGTGGAGGAAATTTCCCTTCCTGAGCCAGAACCAGAACCACTAGTTCCTCCTAAAAGGAGAGAATCTACCCTTAAAGGGGAAGGAGTTATTACCTGGAAGACCTTATCGGATGTAGAGTTTTCTGAGAAATACTACGAGGAAGTGGATGGCTACTTTTGGGCTCCTACCTTTGGTGAATCACTCTTTGCACTTGAAGGACAGAAAGTAAGAATTTCAGGATATGTAATTCCTATTGATGCAGATGTATATGTCCTTTCTGCAAACACCTTTGCTGCCTGTTTTTTCTGTGGACAAGCTGGGCCAGAAACCATTCTGGAACTTCAACTCAAGCCTGGCCACAAAAAGTATATGACTGACGAGTGGGTGAG
>JBCDBC010000222.1:0-7137 GCA_039184535.1 Bacteroidota bacterium
ACTTTTGCAATAGCTTCTACCGATTTTATCTCAAGAATGACCTTGTGATTTATGATTAAATCAGCACGAAATCCTTGATCAAGTTTCTTCTCTTTCCAAACTAAGGGGATAGGATGTTGTCGTTGAATACTGAAGCCTTGTTGGAAGAGTTCGTAGGCCAGAACTTCTTCATAAACACTTTCAAATAATCCAGGTCCAAGTTGGGTGTGAATGAGGTAGGAGGTATGAACGACTGCTTTCGCAATATCGTTTTCACTCATGTAGCTTAAGTTTAGTAAAGAAAGAATATACTTTTTCTGAATTTAAATTGCACGCAAAGCCGCTAAGACGCCAAGAAAAAACTTAAAGTCTCTTTGTGGCTTCGCGCCTTTGCGTGAATAAATTTTTACTTATTTCTCTTCCTAAAGAATACCACAACACCTAAGGTTAATAGTGCTATCAAAACCCAGATCCAGTAGCTGCTCCCTCCACTCTCCATAAATACTTCTTCCTGTTCCACTACTATCATCTGATTGACAGGCTGATCTATTAACACCTGAGGAGCTGCAGAAGTCCATTTTATGATGATGCTATCCACATTGGTAGCTTCTCCCAATCCGAAGTGGGCATAAGTAGCAATCTGAGACAAATGGCTGGAACCGCCTCCATCTATGTCCCGCATCATGCGCTTTCCATTGACGACTATCTCCACTCTCGAACCTAAGCCATGTGTTTCAGACTTGTTCCCTTTTAGTTTTACCTTGAGCCAGTTTCCGGAAGTAGAATCATTTCTGTATAGGCGAGTTACCGTCGAGGGGGCATAGGGGAGTACTGGTGCCTGGTTCACCACCAACACATCCAAATCTCCATCATTTTCTATGTCGAACACTACTGACCCTCTTCCTATCCCAAAGTCCTGTATACCGGCCTGGCTAGCTATGTCAGTAAAGTAGCCTGTACCATCATTCAGGAATAGGAAGTCTCCCATGGGTTGGTCATTGGGATTGAGGTCGCCATTAGCTACGAAGAGATCCAAATCTCCGTCATGGTCGAAGTCGGCGAAGTTGGCGCCCCAACTAATGGTCAGCACATCCATGCCGGACTCTGTGAGCATCTCTTTGTAAGGCTTTCCTTTGCCCTGACTCACCATAAATTCGTTAAAGCGTATGTCAGGGAAGAGGTAGTCCATGTACCCATCCTCGTTGATGTCACCCATGGCAGTCCCCATAGAATTAATGGCTAAATCCATCTCCAGTTCCTCCGCCACATCCTTGAATTTCTTCTCCGGGTATAGATTCTCCAGCATCACATTGGGGGTAGCCTTATACCCAAAGTCGTGATTCACCATCAGATCCTGGTCGCCATCATTGTCAAAGTCGTGGAAGACCCCTCCAAAGCCGTAGCCTTTGAAATCCAGTCCATAGTCGGCATAGACATTCTTGAAGCTTTTTCCATTTCTATTCTCCAGTAGGTAGCCTTTAGACACCTGATTGGCACTGACGATGGTTTGATCATTGATGTAAGTGAGATCACCTTCATAGTTTTTGAAGTAGTTACCCACAAAGAGGTCGGGGAAGCCGTCTGCGTTAAAGTCTCCAAAGTTGGCCCCTGTACTGAAAGAATTTAGCTTATCAAGCTTATAGTCTGAGGTAGCATCCGTAAAGGTCATGTCTCCATTGTTCAGGAAGAGGAGGTTCTTTGCACGGGGGATTTTTTTTGTGCTGTCTTTGGTAGTGATGGTGGTAATGAAGAGATCCACCCAACCATCTCTGTTTACATCTGCCCCACTCACGCCCTGGGTGACAAAGCCACGGGTTACCTCAAGACCGGAACCCTCATAGATGTTTTTGAAGGCGCCATCTCCTTGGTTTAGGTATAGCACATCCTCATTCATCCCACTGGTCATGTAGAGGTCATCATAGCCGTCTTCATTCAAGTCAAATACACATATTCCCCCGCCGAACATCCCTTCGTATACCCGGAATTGATGGTCAATGCCAGCTTCTTCCGTGATTTCTGTAAAGGATATTTGGCTGTGCGCAGGTAGCCAAAACAGACAGCTTAAAATCCCCGTTAGGATTATCCTAATGGAAGAAAGCAATCTAAGTTTTATTAGGAACCGTAGAGACGCGATGCATCGCGTCTCTACATGCCAAGATTTTTCATGAATAGGAAACGCTCCTAAGGAAAATGATTTGTTCTTAAGTGAATCCCGGGCCGAATAAATATATGTCCTCATTTTTCTGAAGTCTCTTTTCGCCAAGCGAGGCTGTTCACATTATTGGCAATGGTAGTGCCTCCGTCCAGACCCACCTGATTATCCTGGTGGGTGTGTATGCCGCCGTAAAAGCGTGAGTCGGCCGTCTCTGTTGCCACCTGCCAGAAGGACTCAAATTCCTGGGCCACAAAATCAGTATCCCGTAACTCATCTCTTTCCCTTCCCACGTGGGCACTATCTGTAAATGCCAGAGAATTGCCATAAAGGTCTGTGAGAACGGTAGCCATGGCGGCTGCCTGTATGGCATGCCCTGAGGGAAAAGAAGGGAAAGGCGGATCTGGCCAGAAGGAGTCCCAGGTAGGATCTATGAATTTAGGGACAAAGGTGTTGGGCCGTTCTGAGAAGTGATGATACTTCCACTTCCAGCACTGAATGAAGGCATCAGCACAGGCCATACCCACGCGTGCATAAGTTTCTGCTGCCTGAATTAGATCTACTTGTGATTTCTCTATGGCTGTTTTCGCCAGATAGTAAGAGTGCCCAGGAGGTGTGAATGTATCATCCGGGTCATCCGACCACCATATGGCTACTTGCTTTTGTTCTTGGGTGAGAATCTGTTCCTGCTCATATACCTCCTGAAACTGCTGATAGTAAGCTGAGCCAGGGGTAGTATCATAGGGGATCATCTCAGGTATAGGGAGTTCGCTATTCACCTTCGCAAAGGTCCTGTTCTTCCCCCAGTAGGGATGTAGGGGATGATGGCTGAAGGACTGGGCATAGAGAGGAGGCTTCCAGGAGCCGGGCCTATCAGGAAATAC
Source organism: Bacteroidota bacterium (assembly GCA_039184535.1). Lineage (GTDB taxonomy): Bacteria > Bacteroidota > Bacteroidia > J057 > J057 > JBCBKZ01. The sequence continues at coordinate 3,016 of JBCDBC010000222.1, forward strand.
CGCTTCCTTATCAAAATTATTCAAATACCCCCTGTGCCCTCCATCCGTTTTCGACCAGGTAAAGATGGCTTGTGCCACCTCCTGACCATAAGCTTGTGATCTTTTAGCAACGGTTCTATCTCCTCCTAAGGATCTATGAATGAGGTTCTCCAGTGAATCTATTTTAAGCTTATTCTCATCTGATGTCTGGTTGTATATGCTATCCAGAATAGTTGCCTGTGCTGCATTCAGGGAGATTAGCCAGTTATATTCCTTACCCTCCTCAGGTTGGGGAAGGGCATCTAGCTCATTCAGTTGACCTGCCAAAGATTGGTAAGAAGGATATCCGTGTACTACGCTCTCGTACATAGTCAGGCCTATGTAGCCAAAACAACGAGAAGCATAAGTAGGTGAATTAGCTGGGGTAAACTGTGTGATGTACAAGCTCATATCTGCCCAAGCCGAGCTTACCTCTAAAGGGGTATACTCTCGGGTTTCTTCAGGCTGGCATGCTGAGAATAAGCCTATGATCAGGCAGAGTTTCAGAATGATCTGAATCTTATAGAAGGATCTCCTCTTGGGAGGAGCTTGAGGTGGGTTCGTTTCATGGATTTCGTACCCACCCCCAACCCCTTCCAAAGGAGGGGAGATTAACCAATTTTCTTTTGCTTCGCTGAGTTTCAGAATGATCTGAATCCGGTTCATAAAGTAGATAGTAGTTGAGAATTAAGTTGATATGTAAGTATGGGACCAGCATTCATCCCCAGGATAAGCCTGTTATCCAGGAATAAGACTGATCTCACATCTCCTTTTATTTGAAGGCCAGACTTAGGTTGCGGGACATAGGTAAATCCTCCTATTCCGTCTCCCAGAAGCAACATGCCGTAATTGGCGTCCATTTTTCCCATTCTAAGTTTGGTATGACTGTCATTTCCACAAAAAAGCAGGTCCTTCTTTCCATCCTGATTTATATCCAATACATTGATGGTATGGATAGGAGCATACTGAACCTTCTCAGGAAGTTGTACCAGAGAAAGGGTACCATTTTCCTGACTGAGAAAAAGGGAAGTAGAGAGATGATTGATGACCAAGTGCCCTGCTTTATTGAGTCTGTTCTTCCCTATAGCTTCCGATAAAGAAACATCTGCATAGCTCTCATAGGAGGTGAAAGTAGCTCTCAGACTCCCTAGTTGCCTGAGGAGTTCATCCCGAGTGATATCTGGATAGCTTTCTCCTTGCACATAATAGCTTACCAGTGGATCTACCGATCCATTCTCATCAAAGTCATCATAGAATAATTCCAGGGGAGTTTTATCTGAGGCAGAGAACTGGTGATTGGTCCCCAAATTGCCTACTAGCAAATCAGGTTGGTTGTCTTCGTTGAGATCCGCTACTTCAATACAATTCCAAAGTCCCGAATAAGATTTGTCCAAATAGCGATCTGTTACCTCAACCATTTGTTCATTCTCTAGTGAGAATATGCTTATGGGCATCCATTCTCCCACTATGATGAGTTCTTCCTTTCCATCCTGATTCAGGTCAGCAAAGACTGCATCAGTAATTAATCCTGCTTCCTGAATCTCTTGGGAGAATATTCCCATCTGATTTGTGAAGTTTCCCTGACCGTCATTGATTAGGAGAATAGAATTAGGATGCTCGGGATATCTTCCGGGAATTCCATCTGCTCCTACGAAAATATCTTCATATCCATCTCCATTTACATCTGCCACCGCTACAGCCCCTGTACAGATAGGGAAGAAGGGGAGAGTAGATTTTGTGTATTCCCCATTTCCATCACTAAGGTAGAGCCTATCCTGTAAAGCTGGATGATCTGCTCGGAAGGAATGATAGCCCCCACTAGCTACGTATATATCCAGATCCCCATCCTTGTTGGCATCTAGTATAGCGATATCACTATCTGCTGAGGCTTTATCTTTTTCAAAAGCTGCAATGGGTAGTTGTTGAAAGCTGCCATCCTTCTGCTGCTGCCATATGCTAGTCGCCTGACCGACATCTCCTCCTATGATAATATCTTCTAATCCATCCTGATTCAGGTCGGCTGCTTCCATGACAGGCCCATCAAAGGAGGCTTCCTTTAGCAATAAAGGTTGACGATCAAAGTCGCGTAAGTAGGCTGTCTGATTTTGATGGGGAATGGCAGAACTCCTTTGGGTGAAATAAGTATCAGCTTTTAGGGTTTTTCTTGAGGCTTTTTTTGCCTCTACCTCCTGAAGAGTTAGACGTTGGTTGGCTTGAACGCCTGTAAGTAGTTGTTCTTTTCCGCTTGGCCATTTTATATGGAGGCTATCCACCAAAGAGGATGTTCCCAGGCCTGCGTGTATGATGGGACTGACAGAAGACACATATCCTCTTGCTGGGCTTTGGGTGAAAGTTTGTGTCTGACCTTCATGGGTGATTGAAATATTTACACCTATTCCCGCTGTATTTTCTCCTTCTCCTATTAGCTGTAGCTGAAGGTAGCTGGTTGCAGTCTGTTCCTGGCTTTCATTTTTGTAGACAAAAGCCGGTTGGTTAATGTTATTTACGATGAGGTCCAGATCACCGTCATTATCAAGGTCTGCGTAAGCAGCTCCATTGGAATTAGAAGCACGTTTGAGGCCCCAGCTAACAGTAGTATTGCTGAATTTACCAGTTTGGTCATTCCCAAACATATAGTTGCTGACTTCAGAGGAAGGCATATGATTAATAATCTCCAGTACATCTTCACGCTGTAGTCTACCTTTGGACTTCACATAGCTATCCATGTAGTTGATGAAGTCCATATTGGTGTAGTCCCGGAAGTAGCCATTGGTGATGTAGAGATCCTTCCAGCCGTCATTGTCATAGTCTGCTAGCAGGGCTGACCAGCTCCAATCCGTATTAGAGACTCCTGCCAGTTGTCCGATCTCGCTAAAGGTACCATCCCCATTGTTGAGTTGGAGCATATTGCGCATGTACTGGTAGTGGAAGCCACAGCGCACAAAGAGGTCAAACTTGGCGTAGTTATCAGGGCCTTGAAGGAGCTTCTGTCTGTGATTGTCTTCAGGGAGCATATCTAGGGTGAGGATATCCTGCAGACCATCATTGTTAACATCAGCTATGTCATTACCCATAGAGAACTGGCTGTTATGGCCTATGCTTTCATTGAGGACATTAGTGAAGGTCCCATTCTGGTTATTCAGATAGAGATAATCGGGGACTGCATAATCATTAGAGACGTAGAAATCATCCCATCCATCATTATTGAGATCACTGATGCCAAGTCCCAAACCATAGCTAAGACCTGATCCTGATACTCCCGCCTGTTGAGTGATGTCAGTAAACTTTCCCTTATTATTCTTTAGTAACCTGATTCCCTTTTCCGTATCATCTTGTTGGAGGAAGAGAGCTGTATTAGCTTCATTGAGAATAGGCAGGGACTTAGGGTTATGATTTAGGAGAATGGCATCCAGGTCCTGGTCTTTGTCAAAGTCAAAGAAGTAGATCTGATTAGAAAAAGCCGGGCTGGCTAATCCATATGCTTCCGCTTCATCTTTAAATTGAGGGATTCCATTGTCATCATTTCCCTGGTTGATGAAAAGTTGATTGGTTCTTTTTTGTGGAGGTAGCGCACCAGAATAGCAGACATAAATATCCAGTTTTCCGTCTCCATTCACATCTGCCATATTTACCCCCGTTTTCCAAGGACCAGGTCTTCCCCCTGCACCGGACGCAGAGGTGATATCTTCAAATTTCCATTCTCCCTTGTTTAGGTAAAGGGCATTCTGTTCCATGTTAGAGGTGAAGTAGAGATCTTCCAATCCATCAGCATTTAGATCTCCTACTGCTATGCCCCCGCCATTGTAGAAGTACTCATACATGAGAATGTTAGTGTTCAGTCCTTCCGTTAAGGTATTCTCGAAAGTTATTCCTGTCTGAGAGGGAGATAGTAAGCTGAATAGGGGAGGGCCGTCAGATGAGGGTGTTTCTTCTGTGCTCCCTGCCTGATCAGGAGATTCACAGGCTGAAAACAGGATGACTAAAAGAAAAATAAGAATGGGTTGTAATGGCCGTATAGCAGTAGTCATATATGTTAAATTAAGAAAATCTACCCCTTAACAAAAGGAGTAGATTTTCTTGATCAGTGTATGTGGATAATTCCTA